>JAOPVG010000138.1 GCA_025966255.1 Jatrophihabitans sp. | reverse complement strand
GGACGGGCCGCTTCTTCATGACGGCGCTGAAGTCGATGTGGCGCGTGGGCCTCGCCCTGATCGGATTGGCACTGGGGGCCGCGATCTGGGAGCTGTACAAGGACTTCGGCCCGGCGCAGGGCGTGCGGCTCTTCGGCACCCGGGTGCTGCCCCGCACGACCGACTCGGCAATGCCGCACCTGAGCCGTATCTGGGACGCCTTCGGTGAGCGCGAGGTCAACGGCACGGTTATCTCGCTGGCCCCGACGCCGAGCGTCTTCACCTCGGTGCTGAACGCGGCGGCCCGCTCGCTGCAGTGGGCCGGGGTCGGGTTCGGCATCGGCGTGGTCGTCGGTCTCGGCCTGGCGTTGGTGATGGACGCGGTGCGGGTGCTCGAGCGGGCGCTGCTGCCCTACATCGTGCTCAGCCAGACGGTCCCCCTGATCGCCCTGGCGCCACTCGTCACCGGCTGGGGACAGGGCGTGAAGATCGGATCCGTCCAGTGGCAGACCTGGATGTCGGTTTCGCTCATCGCCTCATATCTGGCGTTCTTCCCGGTAGCGGTCGGGATGGCGCGGGGCCTGAAGTCGCCGGTTGCCGTGCATCGGGAGTACTTCGTGGCCGTCTCGGCCGGATGGTGGGCGACGTTGCTGCGACTGAAGTTGCCGGCCTCCGTCCCATATTTGGTGCCGGCCCTGCGCCTGGCCGCGGCCGGAGCCGTGGTCGGGTCGATCGTGGGCGAGATCTCGATCGGGCTCGAGGGCGGCATCGGTCGATTGATCATCAGCTATTCGCAGGGCGCGACGGGCGACCCGGCCCGGGTGTACGCAGCGGTGCTCGGCGCGGCCGTGCTCGGCCTGCTCGCCGCCGCTCTCGTGAGCCTCTTCGACCTGTCGCTGCGGCGCTACCAACCGGCTGCGGGGGCCGAATGAGCACCGAAGCCGGCGCGCCCACGCCGGCCCAGCCCGCCGTCGTCCTCACCGAGATCGGCAAGACGTTCAGCGGCCGCGGCCGCTCGGTCGAAGCGCTCACGGACATCGACCTCACCGTCGCCGCGGGCGAGTTCGTCTCGCTGATCGGGCCGTCCGGCTGCGGCAAGTCGACACTGCTGCGGGTGATCGCCGATCTGCTGCCGCCCACGAGCGGGACGGTGCTCGTCAACGGCAAGACCGCGCGTCAGGCCCGGCTCGGCCGCGAGTACGGCTTCGCCTTCCAGCAGGCCGGTCTGCTCGACTGGCGGACCGTGCTCGCCAACGTCGAGCTGCCCCTCGAACTGCACGGGATGGACCGGGCCGAGCGCCGCCGCCGCGCACTGGAGTTGCTGGACATGGTCGGCCTCGCCGACTTCGCCAAGCAACGGCCGCCCCAGCTGTCCGGCGGCATGCAGCAGCGGGTGGCGATTGCCCGCGCCCTCGCCGAGCAGCCCGCCCTGTTGCTGATGGACGAACCGTTCGGCGCCCTGGACGAGATGACCCGCGAGCGCATGCAGGACGAGTTGGTGCGCATTGCCGCCGAGACGTCGGCGGCCGTCGTGTTCGTCACCCACTCGATTCCTGAGGCGGCCTACCTCTCCGATCGCGTGGTGGTGATGTCGCAGCGGCCCGGCCGCATCGCCCAGATCGTGCGGGTTGGGCTGCGGCAGCGGGCCGACGGCACATCCCGCACCGGCGCCGACATCCGCGAGGCGCCGGAGTTCTTCGCCGCGATCACCCAGGTGCGCGAGGCGCTCCGCGGCCGCGACGGCATGCCGCAGACCGGGAGCGACGACGACCAGATCTCGATCGCGAAGAGGGCGCTGTAGATGCTGCGCCGGGCCGTGGTGTCACTCGCTCCGCCGATCATCTTCGGCGTCGCCGTCATCCTGCTCTGGCAGCTGTTCGTGACGGCCCGGCACATCAAGTCGTTCGTGCTCCCCGCGCCGAGCGCGATCTGGACCGCGTTCCGCACCGACCACTCGCGCATCCTGACCGCGGCCGAGCACACCGGCCTCAACGCGCTCGTCGGCCTCGTGGTCGGCACGCTGCTCGCCGTGCTCGTAGCCGCGTTCGCGGCCCGGCTCAAGATCGCCGACGCAATGGTCACGCCACTGATCGCGGCGTTGGCGGCGATGCCGATCGTCGCGCTTGCGCCGCTGCTCAACGACATGTACTCGTCGACGTCCACGTTGCCGCGCCGGATCGTGGTGGCGATCAGCGCCTTCGTCCCGGTGTTCATGAACGTGCTGCGCGGGCTCAAGCGGCTCAGCCCCGTCCACGCCGAACTGATGGCCAGCTACGCGGCGTCGGGCACTGCGGTGCTCCGAACCATCCGCATCCCCGGCGCACTGCCGTACTTCTTCACCGGATTGCGTATCGCGGCGTCGCTGTCCGTGATCGCGGCCGTGGTCACCGAGTACTTCGGCGGCCTGCAGGACGGCCTCGGCTCCCGCATCACCTCCGCGGTCTCGGCCACGAACTATCCCGGCGCGTGGGCCTCGGTGCTCGGCGCCGTGCTGCTCGGGCTGCTCTTCTACGTCGTGGCCGTCGTCACCGAACGGCTCGCCATGTCCCGACGCGTGGATGCGTCGCAATGACCCCAACACAACCGAGCACCGCGAGGGAGAAACCATGAACAGGTTGAACAGGTTGGTGATCGCGGCCGGCGCCGTCGTGATCGGGTCGAGTGCCCTCGCGGCGTGCAGCAGTAGCGGCGGCAAGACCAACGCCGGATCCGGAGGTCTCACCAAGGTGAAGCTGCAGTTGCAGTGGTTCACCCAGGCGCAGTTCGCCGGCTACATCGCCGCGGTGGACAAGGGCTACTACAAGGACCAGGGACTCGACGTGTCACTGCTGCAGGGCGGATCCGACATCGTGCCGCAGACGGTGCTGGCCAAGGGCCAGGCCGACTACGCCATCGCCTGGGTACCCAAGGCCCTGCAGTCGCGGGAGCAGGGCGCGGACATCACCGACGTCGGGCAGGTGTTCCAGCGTTCGGGCACGCTGCAGGTCTCGTTCAAGAGCAAGAACATCACCACACCGACCGCCTTGAAGAACAAGACCGTCGGCGACTGGGGGTTCGGCAACGAGTACGAGCTGTTCGCCGGGATGACGAAGGACGGGCTGAGCCCCGGCAAGGACGTCAAGATCGTCCAGCAGCAGTTCGACATGAACGCGCTGCTCAGCGGGGACATCGACGCCGCGCAGGCGATGACCTACAACGAGTACGCGCAGGTACTCGAGGCGAAGAACCCCAAGACCGGCAAGCTCTACCAGCCGTCTGACTTGAACGCCATCAACTGGAACAACGTCGGCACGGCGATGCTGCAGGACGCCATCTGGACCAGCACCAAGAAGCTCGCCGACGCCAAGTTCGAGGCCACGACGGTGAAGTTCCTGACCGCCAGCTACCAGGGCTGGATCTACTGCTCCACGCACGCACAGGACTGCCGGGACATGGTCGTCAAGGCTGGCTCGAAACTCGGCTCGAGCCACCAGCTGTGGCAGACGAACGAGGTGAACAAGCTGATCTGGCCGTCGCCGCAGGGCATCGGCATCGTCGACAAGGCGGCGTGGGATCAGACGGTGGCCGTCGCGTCGAAGACCAAGAACGTCGACGGCGCCACGGTGCTCAAGGGCACCCCGAAGGGCGAGGCGTACACGAACAAGTACACGCAGCAGGCGCTGGCCAACCTGAAGCAGCGGAACCTCGACACCACCGGCACTGGCTTCAAGCCCATCACCGTGACGCTGAACCCGGGCGGCAGCTAACCGCCCGCGCCCAGGCCGGCGGGCAGGTCGAGCTGGTGCACGACGTGCAGGCGCTGCGTCGGGCGGGTCAGCGCGACGTAGAGGTCGTTCAATCCGCGCGCGGACTCCGCGACGATGGCGGCCGGCTCGACGAGCACCACGGTGTCGAACTCGAGGCCCTTCGCGCCGGCGACGGTCAGCACCGAAACCGGCGTGCCCAACGCATCGGAGTCGGCGCTGACGACACCGTCGGGCAGGGCCGCCTGCACCGTCGCGACGGCGGCGTCGTGCCCAGCGCGCGGCGTGATCACCGCAACGGTGCCTTCGCCGGTGGCCCGCCATTCCTGCGTCACGATCTCGGCAAGCGTGTTCGACGTGAACAGCTCCTCGTCGACGGGCGTGAACTGCGGTTCGTAACGGCCCACGCGCGCTGACGTCGGTGCGCGTACTGACGAGCCGCCCGCCGCGAGCACCGCCGCGGCCAGGTCCATCACCTGTTCCGGCGTGCGGTAGTTGACCGTGAGCTCGGCCTGCGTCCACCGGTCACCGACGTGGGGGGACAGCACGTCGCCCCAGGCCGTTGCGCCGGCGACCGAACCCGTCTGCGCGACGTCGCCGACCACGGTGAACGAGCGCGACGGGCAGCGGCGCATGAGCAGCCGCCACGCCATCGGCGAGAGCTCCTGCGCCTCGTCGATCACGATGTGGCCGAACAGCCAGCTGCGATCGCCCGCGGCCCGCTCGGCGACGCTGCCCGCTGAGCCGCCGTAGACATACCGGCCGGCGAGATCCTCGGCCGACGCGAATTCGCCCCCGCCGAACGTCTCCTGCACCTGCTCGGCGTAGTCGATCTCGGCCTTCCGTTCGGCCGCCGCCTGAGCAGCCGCGGCCTGCACCGCGCTGTCGTCCTCGCCGAGCAGTTCGGCCGCTTCGTCGAGCAGGGGCACGTCGGCGGTCGTCCACAGCGCGCGGCGGTCGCGGCGTAACAGCGCGCGCTCGTCGCGGGTGAGCCGACCAGCGGCTTCGGCCAGGCGCGCGGGCTGGGCGTAGAGATCGCGGAGCAGCCGCTCGGGTCCGATGGGCGGCCAGCACAGATTGAGCTCGCGGCGCACGTCGGTCGAGGCATACAGGTCGGCCATCAGGGTGGACCGCGACTCCTCGTCGACCTCGAAACCGCGCGCGGCGGCCAGGGCCCGCACGAGGTGACGCAGCACGCCGGCTACGAAGGTCTGCCGGGCCACGTTGTGCGGCGCGCGCGTGCGCCGGGCCTGCTCGCGGGCGTCACGCACGTACCGCGGTTGCAGCTGGATCGTGGTGCCCTCCACGTCGAGCGGGCGCCCCGACGAGATCGTGCGCTGCCGCCGCTTCACCGCTTCCGCGATGACGTCGACCATCCGCAGATCACCCTTGAGCGCGACGACGTCGGCCGGATCGATCGCGGTGGCGACGACGCCCGGGTAGAGCTCGCCGGGCGTGGACATGACCACGGCGTCGGCCTCGCCGAGCGCGGGCAGCACCTGGTCGATGTAGCGCAGGAAGACGCGGTTCGGCCCCACCAGCAGCACGCCGGATCGCGCGATGCGTTCGCGGTTCGCGTAGAGCAGGAACGCGGTGCGGTGCAACGCCACCGCGGTCTTACCGGTGCCCGGTCCACCCTGGACGACGAGCACGCCGGGCAGCGGAGCGCGGATCACCTCGTCCTGGTCGGCCTGGATGGTTGCCACGATGTCGCGCATGCGGGCGCTGCGGGCGGCGTCCAGGCTGGCGAACAGCGCTCCCTCGCCGACGACGACGTGGCTGCCGTCGACGCCGTCGGCCTCGAATCCGGCCAGGTCGAGCACTTCGTCCTGCACGCCGGTGACGCGACGGGATTCACTCGCAATCTGCCGCCGCCGCAGCACGCCGTCCGGCCGGGCCGCGGTGGCTTGATAGAACGGCTCGGCGGCCGGCGCCCGCCAGTCGACGAGCAACTCCTGGCGCGCTTCGTCCGACATGCCGATCCGGCCGATGTAGCGGCGCCGGCTGTCGGTCAGGTCGAGGCGACCGAAACACAGCCGTTGCTCGACGCTTTCCAGCGTGCGCAACCGCTGGGAGTACAGGCGCATGAAGGCATCCCGTTCGGCCCGCGCGCCGGGCGTGCCCACCGTCCGGTTGCTGGCGGTGGCGTCGAGTGCATCGCGCGCGCGTTCAAGAAGCTCATCGAGCTGCGTGTAGAGGCGGCTCACGTGCACCTGCTCGACCGCTATCTCTTGCGCGGCCGTCCCTGATACCGACAGCTCGTGCGTCGAAGCGGGACTGGCGTCGGTGATGGTCTGCTCCTCGTGGTCCGATCCAGATTACCGGGGCTTACTGGGGCCTCGCGGTGCGAGGGTGAGGCCGCGGAACGGACGCACAGTCGTCTCGCCCGAGTCGAGGTACCTGATCTTCACGTTGCGCACGGTCGCACCCGGACCCCAGCCGACGACCACCTCCACCTCACGGGCGGCGAGGAAGTAGTGGCGCCCGACCAACCGCGTCCCCCCGACGAGCGGGCGCCCGGGCATCAGTCGGGCGTCTGCACCGACTTGCGCTTGGTCTCCTCGGGATGCTCGGTGCGCTCGTCGGAGTCCTCGAGGATGATCGCCGCCTGATCCTCAGGGTCGTCGCTGCCCGCCTTGTTCTCCTCAGGCAATAGCTTGGCGCGATCGTCGATACGATCCTGATCGATCGGGTCTTCGGTCATAGAACGTGTCTACCCCATCCGGCGCCGGCTGATTCACTGCCCGCCACGAGAGCGTTACCCCACCAAGGCCTCGGCCAGCGCGCGGTAGCCGTCGAGCGGGTTCGCCCCTTTTTCGGTGATGAGCTGGATCGGGACGTGATCGGCGCCGGCTTCCAGGTGGGCGCGGACGCGTTGCGCCGCAGTAGGCGCGTCGCCGTGCGCGACCAGCGCGTCGATCAGCCGATCGCTGCCGCCGTCGGCGAAGTCCTCGTCGGTGTACCCGAGGCGGCGCAGGTTGTGCAGGTAGTTGGTCAACTCGAGATACGGCTTCGCGACCTTGGGCCGGGCCCAGGCCCGGGCCTTCTGCGCGTCGGCCTCGACCACGACCTTCTGCTCGGGCGCGAGCAGCGGGCCGACCCCGAGGATCGCCCGCGCCTCGCGAGTGTGCTCGGGCGTCGTCAGATACGGATGCGCACCCGCGCTGCGCTCCGCCGCAAGCCGTAGCACCTTCGGCCCGAGCGCGGCCAGCACCCGCTCGTCCTCCGGCACGCCTTCGGCATCGAGGATGTCCAGGTA
>JAOPVG010000124.1 GCA_025966255.1 Jatrophihabitans sp. | reverse complement strand
CATATGCGACCGACGACGGATGCGCCCAACTGCTCGACCAAGCCCTGAAGCAGGTGCCGTACGAGCTCACCGGCGACGAGAACTCATCGTTTCCCCTGCTCGCAGCGCTGAAGTCCTTCGACGCCGCGCGCGGTTCGGACGCCGCCCGCGAGCTCGTCTTCGTCGCCGCGGCGAACCACCGCACGGCCGACGAGCGACGCACCGCCGAATATCTCCTACGTAACCGGCGCGACGTGGTGGACGGTCATCGCTCGCCGAAGTCGCTGCTGTTCGCCGCGCGGTACGCCGCGGAGCTGGACGTGCGCCGCCTTCGGCGACGCGAATGGCCACTCCCGCGCGCGCTGGCAGCACCAGCAACGGAGGAGGCTTCCTCGAACGCCGAGGGCATGTCCGCCGGCGACATGGCGATCCGATCGCTACGAGCGGTAGTCGGCTCCTGGCTCATCACCCCAGCGCTTGAGGATCAGGTACTCGCCGCCGTCGCGATAGCGCTGGACGTGGCGGGGCGCCATGCGCTGAACCGCGGCAGAGGGCCAGCCGTTCTAGCTATGCGCAGCGATGCGCGGCCGCACTCGCGGCTCGTGACTTACCTGCGCGACGAGTTCGGCAACGACGAGATTGCGTGCAACCTCGCGCGCCTTCTCGTCGGACCGGACGGCACACCGATCGAGACGGGTCTCCTCTGGTGGAGCGTGCGGCGCGATCTTGCGCCCGAGCACGTACCGGCTGTGATCCGCCAGCGATGGATGCAGGGCTTGCGCGTCGCCTCGGGCGCCGACGCGTCCGCGCGAAGTTGTCCACAGCCTCCGGCGCGGTTGGTTGACGATGCGGAGGCGAACGCCTATAAATCCGGCATAACGGACAGAACGCGGCGGGTCTCTCTCGATCCCCGACGGTTTGCCCATCGAGACGAGAAGTCCGAACGGGAGGCAAACGGTGAATGACCTGATCGCCCGAACGCTCAGCGTGCGCGCGCTGGCGCGGGCCGCACGGTGAAGTGGCTGGTCGCAGTCATGGGGATCCTCGCTCTCGGTCCGGTCGCGATGACCGCGGTCCTCGACGACGTACAGAGCGCCTCCGCCCGCGTCCCGCCGATTCCGGGAACAGGTGGCGGACTGCGACCCGGCTCTGTGCCGGACCGGTACGGAGAGCTCGTACAGAGCGCCGGATCGATCTGCGCTGCTGCCCCGCCGTCGGTCATCGCGGCGCAGATCCAACAGGAATCGGGCTGGAACCCGACCGCGATCTCGCCGGCCGGAGCCGAAGGGATCAGCCAGTTCCTGCCGTCGACGTGGCCGCATTGGTCGAAGCCGGGGGAGTCGCCGTTCCACCCGGAGGCGGCAATCCCCGCGCAGGGTCGATACGACTGCGCGATCGCGAAGACGATGACCGAGGCCCAGAAGGTGGGACGGTTGCCGAAGTCGCTCGACCCGACGTCCCTCATGCTGGCCGGTTACAACGCCGGACCTGCTGCGATATTTGCCGCGCACGGCATTCCGCAGAACGGGCAGACGCCGGACTACGTCCGATCGATCCTCGCCTCGGCGCCCAACTTCGCCGGTGCAACCGACACGACAGCCGCAGCCGGATCGTTCGCGGCACGAGAGATCGAGACCGCGAGGAAGTACCTCGGCACTCCGTACGCCTGGGCCGGCGGTGATTACCTAGGCCCGACGCGCGGACAGTGTTCGGTCGGTGCGGCGGCCAACGACTGCATTAAGGTCGGCTTTGACTGCTCGGGGCTCGTCCTCTACGCGGTCTATGTCGCCTCGCACGGCGCGATCCGGCTCAGCCATTCGGCCGACGAGCAGACGCGGCACGGCACGCCTGTACCGATCGCACAGTTGCGGCCAGGTGATCTCATCGGTTTCACCGATCCCGGGTCATCCGTCGCACACCACGTCGGAATCTATCTGGGCAACGACCAATTGCTCAACGCGCCCGAGTCCAACGAGATGGTCCGGATCGACTCGCTCGCGACGCGGTACTACCGCAACCAGCAGTGGCGGGCGGTGCGCTATGGCTGAGCGACGGATACTGGTGCTTGCCGCAATCGTGGCGGCGTCGGTCTGTGCGTGCAGTTCGGCCGCTGCTGCTCACAACAGCCGCCGCCGACCGTACGAGACTTGGTCGGCGGTCGGCATGCCTGCCAGCGGGCGGCAGCCGACGGCGGTGACGACGGTCCTGGCGGCACCGGCCTCGAGCGCACCGACGAGCATTACGACGCGAAGCAACCTCCGCTCGTCGTCGAGGTCACCCCGATCCTCGTGGGCTCCCGGTCCTGGCGCGCCGAGCTTCCCGCTGCCGGCCTCAGTGGATCAGCGGTCGGCTGACGTCGTCGCGGTCACTGGCGCTCGCGCGGCCGCCAGCGCGGACACCCTCGTCGACCACAATCCGCAGCACACCGCGGTGCGCGCTGCTCGCGCGGGCTGGCTCACGACGCAGTTCGCCCGCAACGTCGTAGCAGCCACGATCGTCGGGCCGCCCAGTACTCGGTGGACCGAGTGGACCCGGCATCGGGCGTATGTCGCGGTGACGGCTCGGCTCAGCGGTGACGATCATCTGCCGGACGCCCCGACGGGTGCGGCGCGGATGGTCCTGCTCACCGAACGGCCGGTCGGCAGGGACGGCTGGCGCGGCAATCCATCGACCGTAGTTGTGGCCGTGCTGCTCAAGAAGGTCAACGGCGTCTGGAGGATCGACAGTGACCAACGCACCTGAACGCTGGCCCGACACCGGCGATTTCTCGCCCCCGGCGACGCTGGAAGCCCCGTCACGTCCGAGCCATCAATTGGCCGCAGACCCAGCGCACGGCGGGCACTCGATCTTGGCGTACAGCGCCGAGCAACCGGTGCCTCTGCACGCCCAGCCGCCGCGCACAGTCGCTGCAGCTGCGCCAGCATCCGTCGTCGACGAGACGGAGGTCTCTTACACGTTCACTCCGCAGTGGCGACCTGAGCACTCGGCGACGCCTGCTGAGTGGGGTTGGCGCGGCCGGCTGAACCGAGGCATGGGGCTGCGCATGGCCGCCGGGATCGACGAACGGACGCACCGTGCGGCGCTCTCGACGACCCGGAGCACCTTCCCAGCCGCGCGGACGATCTGCGTCGCGAATGTGAAGGGCGGTGCGGGCAAAACGCCGACCGCGCTGATCCTCGCCGAACTGCTGGCGATGCTGCGCCGCGAATCGATCGTCGCGGCCGACCTGAACGAGCTTCGCGGCACGCTCGGCGTTCGAGCCGGTGTTCAGGAGCCCGCGTACACGGTGATGGACGTTCTCCAGAGCCAGGAATGGCTTCGGCGCCCGGGTTCGGCCGTCGGCGACTTGGCCGGACTCCTGCGCCGGCAAGAGTCCGGCGCATTGATCCTGGCCTCGAGCGAGAACGCCGGCGAGATGCGGTCGCTAACGGCCGAGCATTGCCGCCTCGTGCGCAACCTGCTCATCACGCGGTACTCGACCGTCGTCCTCGACACGGGCAACAACGAGGCCGCGCCGCCGTGGCAGTTCGGCACGGGGGTTGCGGACGTTCTCGTTGTGCCGATGCGCGCCGCGAGCGATCACGTCTGGGTGGCCGGTCAGATGCTCGAGGGACTCAAGTCCAGGTCGGAAACGAAGCACCTGCCGCCGAATGCGATCGCCGTCATCACTGACCAGGACGGCGCTCGCCTTGACGCGCAGACGGAACGTTGGCTGGCTGACCGGCTCGGCGCGCTGCTCTACGTGCCACCCGACCCGGAGATCGCCGGCGGCTCGATCCGCGTCGACCGGCTCAGCACAGCATCCCGTACCGCCTGGACCCTCGTCGCGGCCGCCGTCGCCGAGGTCTGCGCCCGCCCGTCCGTCCACGACTGCCGACCCACCCAACCGCGAAGCTGAGGAGCTCCCATGTCGCTGATCGTCCAGACAATGACGACCCACACCAGCACCTTGCTCGCCGCGGGCAAGGATCCCTTTGACGGCGTCGTGCCGAACTTCGCGATCTTCGGCGCCGACTTCAACGCATGGTGGAAGAAACTGCTCGCCGGCGTGTGGGGGATCTCGATCGTCTACTGCGCCTTCAAGCTCTTCCCGGCGGCGCTCTCGGTACACCGCTCCCGGATGGTTGGCAACGTCACGTCGTTGGGCGAGGCGAGCCAGGATCTCAAGTTCTGGGGTGCCGGGACGATCATGGTCGTTGCCGCCGGCCTCGTCTTCGGCACCATGCTCACGATCGCAGGCAATTGATGAACGGCAGCCTTTTGCGACGGAATCGTGCGGGGTCCCTCGGGCTCTTGGTGACTGTCCTTCTGGTCGCCGGCGGCGGCGTCGCCATCGGTCACGCCATGGCCGACTCCGGCGCAACGCCGCGCAACACTGACTCCGCAGCCTTGCCCGCGGTCAGCAAGAACACGTTGGGTGCCCCGCACGGGCCGACCCGTATGAGCGGCGAGCTGCCGGTTGGCTTCACTAACGACAAGGGCGGTGCCCTGTCGTGCGCCGCGGTGGCCGCGGAGACGCTGATCGACTACGTGCAGGTACGCCGTACTACGCCGGCGACCGATTGGACGGCGACCTATACCACTGGTGAGCTCAGCGCGCCGAGCATGCAGAAGATCCTCGACTGGAACCCCGCTGTCTACCGGCTGGGGCCGTCCGACCGGCCGACGCAGCTCGCGCCTCGGCGTCACGCCATCTCGGTGAGCGAGCTCGTCCCTGTCGGCTTCAAGATCCTTGCGTTCTCACCCGCCGCCGCGCATGTGCAGGTCTGGTTGCACGGTGCGGGCTGGAGTCAGGGGTCGCACTTCCCGAACACGGTGGTCGATCGCAGCGCCGACATTGCGCTCGTTTGGCGAGCCGGCGACTGGAAGATCATCAGCTACACGCAGCCGAGCGGTCAGACCTGGGAAGGCCCCGCGCTCGACGATCCTGCCGGCAACGGCTTCGCGCCCTGGCCCGGCGGCCAGTTCACCTTCGTCACGGGCTGAATGGGACCAAACATGCGTATGACCTTTCACCGAGCGGTGGCGGTGCTGCTGACCTTGCTCGCGCTGCCCTTCATCGCGGCGGCTCCGGCATCGGCTGCCCCGACCGGGACGACCCTCAACGGGCAGAGGCTGCCGACGGGGTTTCCGACGGACCTGCGAAGGTTCGTCGGTGGTACGCCGCAGTTCAGGTCATCGGTGTGGACGATCGCTTGCAAGCCCGGCGGCCAAAGCGCGGTGCCCAACACCGATCCCCGGTTCAGATGGCGCAACGACGCGGCCGCGCCGGGCGGCATCGACGTCGGCCGCTACCTCGAAGCTGCAACGCCCTACCTGCCGCTGCTGGCGTGGTGGACGCAGAGCGAAGACGACCGGATCAAGTGGTGGAAGGCCTTTTACATGCTGCCGACGCATCCGCTGGGTGACTATCCCGGTGACTCGGTCGTAGCGAGGAAGTCGCCGACGCGCGCCATGCTCCCGAGATGGCCTGCCGAGGTCGCCGGCGACACGGTCCAGTACCACTGGGGGTTCTGCTCGGCTGAGCTTGCCAAGTGGGCCCAGCCGGCGGACACGCAGATCGGGTTCACCTGGGAGCAGCAGCTCGACCGCGTCACGCTCGCCGATGCAGCGAAGCGGAACATCGAGGTCTCGCAGGCCGAGAAGACTCCGTGCGACAAGAACATCGACAACGGCGTGTGGTGCTCCATCGCCTACTACGTCGACTGCACCAAGGCGGCGACCGTGGCTGAGACCGACGCGTGCGTCGGATGGAACAACTCGATCTCGATCGCGATCGACGAGGATCACAAATGGGGTCCGCAACATCGCAGCATGTGGGAAAAGTTCAAGGGTTTCTTCGTCGGTCTCGCCGTCGGGGCAGTGGGGGTTGCGCTCGACGTCGCAGACTTCTTCACCGGGATATACAACGCGATCAAGAAGGTCGCCGACTTCATCGCCAATGCGGCGACGGCGTTCGACAAGTTCGTCAACGAGCTGAAGAGGAATGCAGTCGGGCTCGTGACATCGGTGGTGCAGAACTACAACACCGGCTCAGCGTGGGAGCCGGGCAACGGCGGCTTCCTGTCCCGGTATGCGCTGATGGCTGGTCTCGGGATGATCCTGGCAGCGTTCATGTTCTTCGGCGCGGCCCGCCGCGCGATGGACAGCGGCAAACGCGAGGAATCCAAAGACCTCTGGGTCCGGCTGCTTAAGACGTTCGCGATCATCCTCTGGGCGCCCGCGCTTTTCCAGCTGCTCGCCACCAATGCCACCAAGGCGAGCGCTGACATCGTCCAACGATGGACCGGCGGCGAGGCCGGCGGCGCCGTGCAGAAGCTGACCGGCGTCAGCAGAGTGACCGACTCCATTCCGGGCGGCGCGTTCATGGGGTTCGTACTTTTCCTGCTGTTGTTCCTCGGTGCCCTCGGACTTTGGGTCGGACTGATGGTGCAGCGCTACGGTATGGAAGTCGCCGCCACCCTCATCGCGTTCGTCGCCGGCGCGTATGTGCACCCGCGCTGGCAGCGCAAGGTCAGCAAGGCGCTGTGGGTCGTCGTCGGACTGATCCTGGCCAAGCCGCTGACGATGATCGTGCTCGGCGCAGCCTTCGGAGTGATCAACGAGGGTCTGTCCTTCGACGGGTCGCCCACGGAGGTGCTCGCCGGGTTGACGCTCGCGACGATCGGCGTCGTCACCACCGGGCTGGCACCGTTCGCCGCATTGCGGTGGGCACCGATCCTCCCGACCGCAGAACGCTCGCACGACCATCACCGCGGCGGTGGCGGTCTCCTCACCGGCGCTGTCCTCGGCGCGGCCGGTGCGTCGCTCTCCGGCCGCGCGATGGAAGCGCGCCGCCCGCCCATCACACGACGGGCGGACATCACCGGAGCTGGTGCAGCGCGCGGCGAGGGCGGACGACTCACTGATGCGTACGACAAGGGCGTCCTCGGACGCGCGCAATCCAACGGCGGCACGCCACGAGCGAACGGCCGAACGAGCCCGGTCGCTCGTGGTGGATCAGGGCTTGGGCAGGTCCGTCGTCGCGCCGGTGGTGTTGCCGCTGTCGGGGGCGCGCTCGCGGCGCAGGCCGCGCAGGGCGGGCTGGTCCGCGGCCGGGCATTGGCAGACCAACAGGTGCCCGACGTAGATCTCTCGGAGGAGGACGGCCGCTGATGCCCAGCACCATGGACGAGATCGACGAAGACACGCGCACGTCTGTGCTCGGCGGCGACGTCGCACGGCGCGGCCTGCTCGCGCTCGCGCCGCGGTCGCGGATCTCGCGCACGGTCGGGCTGGCAACGCTCTCGTTCGTCGTCATGCTGCTGCTCAGCTCTGCCACGCTGCTGGCCGGCCTGGTCTGCGTCGTCCTCGTCGCGACCGCGGCCTGGATGGTGTGGCCGTCCGCGCACACCGACCGCTCCCGGCTGGACCGGTGGGTCGTGCGCCGGCAGCGGAAGTGGCGCGCCAGCCAGGGTTGGGACTGCTACACCCATCCCGAGTTGCTGCATCCCGGATCGGCCGGCGCATGGAAGCTGCCTCCGCCGATCGGACGTGTCGAACCACTCGACCTGTCCGACACGGAATGGTCGCGGCTGTTCATCCTGCACCACACGCCGACCGGCGCCGGACAGTTCCTGACCGTGCTCATGGCGACCGACGGCCTCGGCGCCGGGCTGTGGACCGACGCCCAACATGCGTCAAGACAGCAGGGCTTCGGCGCCCTGCTGGCGAGCCTCGCGAAACCCGGACGATGGTTGTCCGACCTCGGGCAGGTCTCACGCACACTGCCGCAGGACTTCACCGAACACTCCGCGCTCCTCGAGGCGCAGCTACGCCCGCCCAGCGACTCCGCGCCGGCGACGGTGCGAGCGGCGTACCGGCAACTACTGGCCTCCTACGACCAGGTCGTGCAACAAGAGGCTTATCGGTGCGAGGCGCACCGCAACTACCTCGTGGCCCGCTTCGATCTCACCGACGAGTTCCAACTCGCCGCTGCGCGCATCGCGCCTGCACCCGCGGGCTGGGCCAAGCTCGTCCGCGACGAACTCGTCCAATTGATCGGCCGCGCCACGAACGCTGGCCTCGGCCACGTCGACGTGCTGGGGGAGCAGCGAACTGTGGCTGCACTGCGTGCCCTACAGAGCCCGGACTGCCCACCTGACCGGCACGGCGGGCTCGCCTGGTCGCAGGCATTCCTGAGCTTCCGGACCACGTCGACCGAAGTGGTGGTCGACGAGGACGGTGAATCCGGCGGCTGGTACACGCGCATCGCGAGCGTTCCGCCGCGCGGCATGGAGGCCGCACGCCTCGGACCGCGCTGGCTGGCGCCCGTCCTCGTCAACTTATCGCCTGCTGTCGTGCGCACCGTCGCTACCCGGATCCGGCCGAAGCCGGCGCGCGCCGCGCGAGCTGACGCCGTGAAGGATGCGACCACCGACACCTCGGCCGCGCTGACGACGGATGCAGAGGGCAAGGTCGACGACGGGACCGGCCGCGTCATGCTCGATTCGTCCACGCGCCGGCTCGTCGACCTTGCTCCTGGCTCGGGTCACGCGGGTGCCGAGTGGGCGTTGTTCATCGCCATACAGGCGACGACGAAGGCTGACCTGGATGATGCGTGCCGCGCGATGGACGAGGCCGCCGCCGATTCGTCGATCAACGAACTGGACTGGATCGAGTACGAGCAGGACCTCGCTTGGCCGGCCGTGCTCGGTCTCGGTCGGGGAGTGCGCTGGTGACCCGCCTCGATGCCAGCAATCGCCGTGCGATCCGTCCTGGCTCGGGACGCAGCGCAGGCCCGGGGTGGATCCCGGAACCGGAACGACCACCAGCGCCCACACCACCGGAGCCGCGAGCGGTTCCGAAGCGGCGGCCGTTGCGCGACCGAGACGGTGCCTACGAAGTGCGCCTTGAACCGCTACGAACGACAACGCGCCAGGCGGAAGTCCTCAACGTTGCCCTTGCCGCCCGCCCGGCCTCCCTGGATCGGCTCCTGGTCGGACGGAACGTGCGTACCGGAGCGGCGGCCACCTATGACCCGTTCGCCTCCTACGCCGACCCGCGTGAGCCGCTGTTCACCAGCACCGTCGTCTCGGTCATCGGCAACATCGGCATGGGCAAGAGCACGTGCATGAAGTGCCTGTTCGTGTTGCGCCCGCTGCTGCTCGGCAGGCGCGTCGTGGTGCTCGACAAGAAACGCCAGGGTGCGGAAGGCGAATACGGGCCGATCGCCCGAGCGATGGGCACCCAGCCGGTCCGCCTCGTCCCCGGCGGCGGGCCCGGGGCGAGTTGCATCAACCTCATCGACCCGCGCATCGGCATCGCGACGTCTTCCGGGGCGGCGACGAGCGAGGGCCGGCCTGCCGGCCAGCTCGAGCTCGTCCAGCGAGTCATCGCCGAGTACCTCGGTCACTCGCTAGACGTCCTCGGCATCGAAGCGCTCCGTGTGGCGCTGCTTGCAGCGCCAGGACGAGCGGCGGCAGACAGCCGGGAACCGACGCTTCTCGACCTGATCTGGTGCCTGCAGCATCCGCACGACGGTCAGGTCCGCTCGCTGTACGACGACTCGTGGACTGCGGCCGATGTCTACGGGTGGGGACGTGAGGCAGCGGCGACTCTTCTTGTGCTCGCCAACGGCGAACTCGGCGGCGTCATCGACGGACCGACGTCGCCCGAGGTGTCGGTGGACCACCCGGCCGGGTTGACGGTCTTCGACATCTCGTCGCTGCCCAACTCCGGGCCGGCGCTCGGCATCGTCATGCTGCTCATCCAGACCTGGCTGTCCGGCCTGCTCGCGCAGCGCTCGGCAGCGCGGCAGCAGACGATCCTGGTAGTAGAGGAAGGCTGGCACGTGTCATCCTCAGCCAGCCTCGGGGAGATGTTCCGCGAACAGGCCAAGCTCTCCCGCGCCCTCGGCCTGTGCCTGGTCGCCGGCTTCCACCATCCATCGGACCTGCCTCACGGCTCGCCGGCGCGGGCGCTGATGAAGGAGTCCTCCACGCTCTTCCTGTTCGGGCAGAGCGAAGAGGTCGAGGTCCGCGAGACCTTGTCCATCGCACAACTGCCGCGCGAACTCGGCGACCTGATCAGGTCACTGCCGCAAGGCGAGTGCGTGCTGGTCAAGGCAGGCGCCGACCCCGAACACGTCAGCATCGGCATCTCCGATTGGGAGGCCGCCGTGACCAATACCGACGCTCAGTTGACCGGAGACGCGTACGGATAACCGCGGTCGGCAAGCACTGTCGTCGGAATGAGTCCGCCGAGTCGGTCACCGGGCCACGAGAACGACAGGGATCGTGCCCGCAACGATTCGTACGCCTTGCGGTCGCTGCGTGGCCGTTCATGTGCGACGCACGCGGGAGCGGGTGGCGACGCGAGATCGCCGAATAGGTGCGACGGCCTGAGCACGATCCGGTGGAGTTATGCGCGGGCGGTTGCCTGGCGGCCTATCGATCGACAAAGCATGCGACACCAAGTGCACCGATGGTCTGTGTGCGAGCAGGATTGGATCGATCCCTAGCTCGTTGCGCGGGTGAACGGGTCCGGTTGCCCGTCCGGCGGCTGCCAGAACTGCCGCGCCGTGTAGATGAACTCCTGGGCGATCTGGCGAATGCTTGGCAGTACCGGGCTGATGCGGGCGTCCTCGATCACCGTGCCATCGGGATCGCGGACCTGCCACCCGAAAGACTTGCTCCGTGACAGGTTGTAGTACGCCTCCGGTAGGGCGGGGTCGACGTGCGCGCCACCGTCCTTGTTCGTGACCTGAAGGACAAGGTCCCTTCGGCTGAACCTCTGCCCGTCGCCGTCGCCGTCGCGAACGACGGCCATAGTCCACCACTCGGCGAAGTCGATGAAGTAGCCAGGCTCGCGCGGGAACACCATGCCCCTTGCCCGCATGCTCGCAAGTACCTCGGGCGGTCGACGGTTCCAGCGGTCAAGTTTCGGTCGGTATTCGATCGAGTCCCCGCCGAAGACGAGGGGTGCGAGGTTGCTGATCGGCAGTAAACCGCGCTCATCCAGCACACCCGCGGTATCCGCCCACGTCCACTTGTCCCGCCAGCCGAGCTGCACAAGCAGAGCGTGACTGGTGCGCGTGTGGTGGAGAAGTATACGGAGCACCGTGGCGATGCGCTTTGCTTCAAGCTGCGTGCCGCCGTCGTAAGCCTTGCCAGATGCGATCAGAAACGTCAGTTGCTCTCCGAAGTGTCGTCGGAGAGCCGTGTGGTCCTGCCGCTGGTCGGGCATGCTGACCACGCTACGAGGATCAGCGACAGGATTCTCCAGCCACGCGGAGGCCGGCGGGCCGTTGGTACCTCTCGGTAGGTTCGCGACCGATCGGCTTAGATGATCGCGTGTACCGACCGACACGTCGATCGTCACATTGAATTCAGCCGCCAGTTTCTGCCCTGGTCGTCCTGCCACACCAGAGCCGCATGCGGACCGTCGTGATCAGGTTCGCGGTTGCACAACGCCGTGTCCTGAGCAAGGTGCCTGAGCCGCGCCGATCGACGGCTCTGGCACGCGCTTGACCATTCCGATCGGTCGGTGGGCGAGCTTGAGCGACCATCGTTTGGCACGTCGCCCGGGTCCTGAACGTTGCGGCGACTGCTCGAGTTGCTACGCCCTGACTGCTGACCCCCCGGGCGAGCGGCCTTGCGTCGAACGAGGCTCGGGGTTGCACGTGCATCCGTGGAATTCGCAGCGCCGAGCCGGCCCGAACGCCGAGGCCTCCTCGCCGAGGGACTCACGGACACGGCTTGACGCAACCCACCGGTTGCCATAGGTTTGATGCAACCAACAGGTTGCGTAAAGTCATCCAGCTAAAGGGGGCCGCAATGCCCAGCACGAGCACCGACTACCTCACGACTGTCCGAGTAAACGCCTCGGCCGAGGTCGTGTTCGACCGCGTC
>JAOPVG010000106.1 GCA_025966255.1 Jatrophihabitans sp. | reverse complement strand
TCCGCTCCTCACGGCAAAGTTAGATACGAGATCTAATTGAATAGATCTCCACAACGTCGAACCGCTGTTCATCGACGCGCAGCGGATCGCGCGGTCAGCAAGAACTGCTCGGCCACTCACCAGCCGTCCACGTCCGCCCACCGGGCCGTCATCGAGACGGGCCGGTTCACGGTGTGACGTCGAAAGTCACGCCTTCGGAGTGTCAGCACCACTCGATCAAATCTGGAGGAAGCCGTGCCCCGCACTCGTAAGGACGAGGCCCCGATCGCCATCTCGGAGCCCTCGATCGAAGGCCGCTACGTCGAAGTCGATGACTACACCATCTCCTTCGAGACGTTTCCGATCGCATCGGACCCCGGCCCGCTGTTCGTCGGGCTGCCCGACGACCGCTGCCAGTGCCCCCACTGGGGGTATGTGATGCGCGGCTCTTTCAGCGCCAGCTATGCCGACGGCGAGGAGACCTTCCACGCCGGCGACGCGTATTACCTGCGCCCGGGGCACCTCACAAAGCTCGGTGCGGGAACCGAGATCGTCGAGTTCAGCCCGACCAAGCCGCTGCAGGAGACCATGGCAGTGGTCGGCGCCAACATGGAGGCCGGGGTGCAGGTCCGATGACGGTGCCGGCTGCTTCCACGGCGCTCGAGGCAACGCCGCGCGTCGTGACGAACTTGGTGCACTGGCTAGAGACCGGGCAGGTTCCGGACGGTTTGTTCACCGACGACGTTTTCTGCGACCTCACCGTGCCCATGTGGCGCCTGCAGGCACAGGGCGCCGATGCGGTGCCGGCGATGCGACGCGCGAGTCACCCGGCGCCGGGACGTGTGCCGCGCCGACGGTACGACCAAACCCAAACCGGCTTCGTGCTCGAATGGGAAGAAGAGTGGGACGAGGACGGCGAGCATTGGTACTGCCGCGAGATGCTGCGTGCCGACGTCGTCGACGGCGCGATCTCATCCCTTTCGGTGTACTGCACCGGAGACTGGAGCACTGCGCACCGAGCCCGCCACGCCGCCGAGGTGACGCTGCTTCGTCCGTGATCGTTACGGCCTGTCAGGCCCGGGCGATCGTACGATCCGTGGATGGCTGGCTCGCCTGAGTTGACGCGCGATCTGCTGCGCCGAGCGAAGGCGGCGCGGGCGGGCGGTGACGTGGGCGTCGCGCACGCCGCCTTCGCGCAGGCCTACGACGCAGCGCGGCAGATACGCAACGTCGAGGCCATGGGCGAGGCGGCGCTCGGCTTGGCGGCGGATCATTCATTCGGCACGCATCCCGGGCGGGTGCCGGCGTTCCTCTTCGAGGCCTACAGCAGCTCGGAAGGGGTGGCTCGGACGCGGCTCGCGGCGGCGCTCGTGCGGGCGTGGGTGTTCGGCGGCAGTCCGGAACGTGGCGTCGAGTTTGCCGCGGAAGCCGTGGCCGGTGCCGAGGTCGCCGGCAACCCCGCGCTGCTGGCCGAGGCGCTTGACGCGCAATTGCTCGTGCATTGGGGGCCGGACGACCTGGCCGAGCGATTCCGGATCACCTCCCGTCTGGAGGACACGGTCGCGCATGTTGCCGACGTGGAGGCGCGCATGACCGCGCACTTGTGGCGTCTCACTACCGCGGTGGAGGGCCTCGACATGCCGACCGTGCGCCGGCAGTTGCGGGCGCTGGACCGGCTTGCGGACGAGACCGGTTCGGCGCGGGTGCGGTTCTTCGCCGAGGCACGCAAGGGCATGCAGGCAACGGTCGTCGGCGACTTGGACGCGGCGCGGGTTCACCGCGACTTGGCGGTCCGCGCCGGATCGGAGGCGGCCGAGCCCGACACCTTGGCGATCAACCGCGCGCTCACGGCGGCGATCGCACGCCAGGAGGGCGACACCGAGGTGCTCACCACCGAGGCGCAGCTGTTCGAGGACTTCGGCACGTCGGAGGGCTACGTCGCCGTCGCCGTCGAGGCCGCCGCTTTGTGGGTCGCCGCCGGCCGGATCGAGCACGCCAGGTCTCTGCTCCTGCAGGTCGTGGGAGGTGGGCTGGCATCGGTGCGACGCGACATGGACTGGGCACTGATCGTCGCCAGAGCCACCGAGACGGCCGCGAAGACCGGCGAACTCGACCTGGCCGCCGAGGGCTATGCGCTGCTCGAACCCTACGCGGGACGCGGAATCCCCAACGGCGGTGCCGCGGCGTTCGACGGGATCGTGGACGGGTTTCTCAGCGAAGCCGCGGCCGCGCAAGGCCAGCACAGCGACGCGGCCCGGTGGGCGCGCAACGCGGCATCGCTCGCCGAACGCTTCGGCGCGGCGTGGTGGGTGGACAGGTTCAGTGGCGGCGCGGTTGCCGCGTTGCCTGCGCAACGGGGTATCGCGGTACTGCAGCCCGCGGGCGGCGGAGTGTGGTTCGTCGGTCTGGACGGGCTGACCGTCGCCGTTCGGGAGATGAAGGGCTTCCAGTACCTGCGAGTGTTGCTGCGCCAACCCGGCGTCGAGATCTCGGCACTCGACCTGTCCGACTGGGTAGCGGGCCATCCGGGCAGGGGCGTGGACGGCGCCGCAACCGGCACCGGCGAGATCATCGATCGGCAAGCGCTCGCTGCGTATCGCGCACGCATCACCGAACTCGACGCCGAACTCGCAGAATCACGGGATTGGGCCGACTCCGGGCGGATCACGGGGTTGAGTCGCGAACGGGATGCGCTGCTCGACGAGGTCGCCGCCGCAACGGGGATGGGGGGCCGCCTCCGACAGCGTGGGGCCGCGACGGAGCGCGCGAGGGTGGCCGTCCGCAAGGCGGTCGCCGCGGCGATCGATCGCGTGACCGAAGTCGACGCGACACTCGGCCGCGTGCTGCGCGACTGCATCCAGACCGGCTCGGTCTGCCGATACGAACCCGACCCGGCTCGGCCCTTCACCTGGGTGACCGACAACGAATAGACGCTCCCGCCCGAACGGCGAGATACCCCGCGCGACGAGCCGGCGAAGCCGTGGAGGTGAGCCCGATGGACCTCGAGGCGCCCAGTCCGGCGGGACAACGGCGTGGTCAGCGCGGGCAGATCGGCCTGACCCGGGTTCCGAAGATGGGGCAGTTGCCCCATGCCGTCGCGTTCTCACGCTTCTAGCGTCATCTCGAGCGGGACAGCGGTCCCGGTCGACACAAGGAGGACTCGATGGCGAAATTGTCACCCACCGACGAGGGCCGTCAGGACTTCGGACCGGTCATCGCGCTCGAGGCCAGTCACGACGACATCACCATGGGTTTCACGACGTTCAAGGAGCAGACGGACATGACTCCGATCCTCGCGAGCCTGCCGAGCAAGAGTTGCCAGTGCCCGCACTGGGGCGTACTGACCAAGGGCCGCGCAACTGTGCGCTACGACGACGGCAGCGCTGAGGTCATCGAGCCCGGCGACGCCTACTACATGACCCGTGGCCACGTTCCGGTGTTCGAGGCCGGCACGGAACTCGTCATGTTCAGCCCGGCCGACGAGCTGAAGGCGACGGATGAGGCCATCCAGGCCTACCTGGGAGCAGCTCAGGGCACCTGAGCCGGGGCATCCGGCGTAATCTCTGACGCACACGGCCTCGTGCGCGCTGGAGGTGGCCGATGGCGCAGAGCGTTGCGTCGACGGCGGTACCGGGCGAGGTGCGTCTCGCCGAACTCGTCGCCGCGCTCTCGCTGGGCGTCGACCTCGGGTTCGGGCAGCCGATGGAACACGTATTGCGCCAATGCGTCATCTCGTTGCGACTGGCTGAGCTGCTCGGCACGGACGATCGAGGCCGCTCGGTCGTCTACTACAGCGCGCTGTTGGTCAACGTCGGCTGCCATTCCGACGCGCACGAGCAGGCGAAGTGGTTCGGCGACGACATCGCGCTGAAGTCGACGAAGTACACCCATGACATGCGCAGCCTGCGTGGCGCCGCGGCGAGCATGCGGCTCATCGGCTCGGGGAATCCGCCGTTGCACCGGTTCCGCGTCGGGCTGGAGTTCGCGATGCGCGGGCACCGCGACGCAGACGCGATGATCCACACGCACTCCGAGATCGCCCGGTCGCTGGCTCGCCAGCTCGGCTTGGACGACGCAGTGCAGGCCGCCGTCGGCGCATCCTACGAACGGTGGGACGGCCACGGCTGGCCCGGCGAGCTCGCGGGCGAGCAGATCCCGCTCGCGGCGCGCGTGACACAACTCGCGGAGTACATCGAGGTCGCCCATCGGGTAGGCGGAGTCGGCGCTGCAGTGGCGCTCGCGCGCAAGCGGAGAGCCGCCCAGTTCGACCCCGCGCTCGCCGACTTGCTGTGCGCCCACGCCGAAGACGTGCTCTCCGGTCTGGACGCCAACCGCACCTGGCAGTCGGTCGTCGCGGCCGAGCCCGCGCTCGGTGTGCGGCTCGTCGGGAACGACATCGACGCGGCCCTGGTCGCCATTGCCGACTTCGTCGACCTGAAGTCGCCGTACACGCTCGGGCATGCTCGTGCCGTCGCCGAACTCGCCGCAACCGCAGCGGCGGGTCTCGGCCTGCGCAATGACGAGGTGTGCACGGTGCGTCGTGCCGGACTCGTACACGCGCTCGGCCGCCTCGGCGTCTCGAACTCGATCTGGGACAAGCCAGGCCCACTCGGTGCCGGCGAGTGGGAGCGTGTGCGCATGCATCCGTACCTGAGCGAGCGAATGCTGCACCAGTCATCGGCGCTCGCACCGCTCGGCGAGATCGCGGTGCAGTACCGCGAACGGCTAGACGGTTCGGGTTACCCGCGAGGCATCTCGGGCGCCGCGATCTCGCGATCCGGCCGGATCCTCGGCGCGGCCGACGCCTACCAGTCCATGCGCGAGCCAAGGCCGCATCGTGATGCGCGTTCGGCCCAAGATGCCGCCGAGCAGTTGCGTGCGGACGCCCGGGCCGGACGCCTCGACGGATCCGCCGTCGAGGCCGTGCTCTCGGCGGCCGGACATCGCGCTGCCCGGCGACGCGAGGGGCCGGCCGGCCTCACCGAACGTGAGGTCGACGTGCTCCGCTTGCTCGCTCGTGGGTTTTCGAGCAAGGAGATCGCCGCACGATTGGTCATCGCACCGAAGACCGTGCGTAACCACACCGAGCACATCTACGCCAAGATCGGCACCTCGAACCGAGCCAGCGCAAGCCTTTTCGCGGTCCGGCACGGTCTGCTCGCGGCCGACTGACGTCCGCCCGGCGAATACACCGGTACCCGATGATCTCTACCTCGAAAGCCCGTCGGTACCGCCCGGACGGTGATCGGTGACAACGGACAAGATCGCACTCCCGGCGTCGGTTGAAGCAGACGCCGTCTAGCGACCTTGATCGTTTGGAAAGCCCACTGCGGCGGACGCCCGTCATCTCCCGTTCGATGAACGTTCAATAGCGGCCCCTGCTTGACGTCATTTGCTGTCCCTACGTTCCTAAATGTTCCGAAAAGGGAGATTTATGGAGACAGCACTCGCCGTCCGGGCTCGCGGGATCACCAAGTGTTTCGGCGATGTGGTCGCGCTCGACTGCATCGATCTGGATGTGGCGCAGGGGCAGATCCACGGGCTGGTCGGGCCGAACGGCGCGGGGACGTCGACATTGCTCGGCCTGCTGCTTGGTCTGGCCGTCGCCGACCAGGGCCGGGTCGAGATTCTGGGGACGCCAGTCGGGCGGGCGCTGGCTGTTCCCGACGGGGTGACCGGCTTCGTGGACGGGCCGGGCCTCTACCCCTCGCTCACCGCGAGACAGAACCTCGCCGCGCTGGCCGCTCTGCGCGGCCGT
>JAOPVG010000099.1 GCA_025966255.1 Jatrophihabitans sp. | reverse complement strand
CCGCCGGGGTAGTGGTCCTGCGTGGGTGTCGCGTGCACGAGGGGTGAGTCGGGCGACATCGCGGCGCGGCTGTCGGTGATGGGATCGAGCACCTCGTAGTCGACGACGATCTTCGCCGCGGCTCGTCGCGCCGTCTCGGGATGGTCGGCGGCGACGATGGCCACCGGCTCGCCGGTGTAGCGCACCTGGTCGATGGCAAGGACGGGTTGGTCGGCGATCTCGAGGCCAAAGTGCTTGTTGCCCGGGACGTCCTCGTGCGTGAGGACAGCGGTCACGCCGGCCGTGGCCAGCGCGGCGCCGATGTCGACGCTGCGGATCCGAGCGCGCGGGTGCGGGCTGCGCAGCGTGACGCCCCACAGCATGTCGTCCATCCAGAGGTCGGAGGAGTAGGCGAAGTCGCCGGTGACCTTGGGTGTCCCGTCGGGCCGCAAGGGGCTGCTACCTATTCCGCCGGGCGCGGATCTCTCCGTTCGGGTCGATCCGGCGACCCGCAGCGCGCCTTCGGCGCTCCCGCAAGCTCGCGCCGCGGTCGGCCCTTCGCGCGAACGCTCATCGCGTTCGTGGTCACTGGACCGAGGCTTCACCGGCCGGCCTTCCGGTCGGCGGCCAGGCGGACGGCGTCGAGGATCTTCTCGTAGCCGGTGCAGCGGCAGAGGTTGCCGGCCAGGGCCTCGCGGATCTCGACGTCGGCGGGCGCGGGATTGCGTTCGAGCAGGTCGTGGGTCGTGACGATCAATCCGGGCGTGCAGAAGCCGCACTGCACGGCGCCGGTGTCGAGGAACGCCTGCTGGATCGGGTCGAGTCCGCCGTCGGCGCCGGCCAGGCCTTCGACCGTGCGCACAGTGCGGCCCTGGGCCTGGGGCGCGGCGACGAGGCAGGCGCAGACCAGCGCGCCGTCCAGGTACACCGAGCAGGAGCCGCACTCGCCCTGCTCGCACGCGTTCTTGGTACCGGGCAGGCCCATCCGCTCGCGCAGGACGTACAGCAGGCTTTCGCCCGGCCACACGTCGTCGGCCTCCTGCCGGACGCCGTTGACCTCGAACGTCAGCCTCATCGGTGCCCTCCCCGGTACTCGTCCCACGTCCAGCGCAACGTCCGTCGGGCCAGGACGCCGACCGCGTGCCGGCGGTAGTCGGCGGTGCCACGCACGTCGTCGATCGGCCGCGCGTGCGCGCCGGCCAGTTCGCCGAAGCGCGTCGCCACGGCGTCGTCGAGTTCGCCGCGCGATTCCCACAGTCCCCGTTCGGCGAGCTCGCCCTCGAGGAACTGCTCGGCGTCCGGCGTCGGCAACACCGTCGGGCCGGCCGAGCCGATACAGCCGGCCACCCTGCGCCGGTCCGGATGCAGCGCCAACGCGAACGAGCACACCGAGATCACCATCGCGTTGCGCGTCCCGACCTTCGCGAACTGCTCCGGTCCATCTGCAATCGGCACGAGCACGGCGCGGATCAGCTCATCCGGCTCGAGCACGCTGCGCTTAGGTCCGAGGAAGAAGTCGGGGACGGCGACGGTGCGCGCTCCCCGCGTCGACGCGATCTCCACCGAGGCATCGGCCACCACCAGCGGTGGCAGCGCATCCCCCGCCGGCGACGCGGTGGCGAGATTGCCGGCCAGCGTGCCGCGGTTGCGGATCTGCGGCGAGCCGACCGTGCGCGAGGCGATGGCCAGACCAGGGACGAGCCCACCGAGCTCGGCGATGATCCGCGTGTACGGCACGGCGGCGCCGATGCGCAGGTGTCCGTCCACGCGTTCCCAGGCGGTGAGCTCGTCGATCCCGTTGAGGTCGAGCAGCGCGGCCGGGCGCCGACGATCGAAGTTGATGTCGACCATCAGGTCGGTGCCGCCGCTGATGGGCACGGCGTCGGGCCGGTCCGCCTTCGCGGCGAGGGCTTCGTCCCAGGAGCGGGCGTAGAGGAAGTCCATCACCGGCCGGCAATCCGCACGCTCGCCGCCGCGGCCCGTGCGGCGAGAACCGCGGTGTCGGCCGTCAGCAACACACCGCCGGCCACCACCTGTCGTCCGCCCACGAACAGATGCTGCAGGGACGGGGCGCCGAAGACCAGCGTGATCACTGGATCCTCGATCCCTGCACCCGGGAGATCGCCCACCTGCCACAGCGCCAGGTCGGCGAGCTTGCCGACCTCGATGGAGCCGAGCTCGGCGTCGCGGCCAAGACAGCGCGCGCCGCCCATCGTCGCCATGCGCAGCGACTCGCGCGCGCTCAGGGCCAACGGTCCGCTCTGGTAGCGCGCCACCAGCAGCGCCTGGTGCAGCTCGTCGATCATCCGGCCCGATTCGTTGGAGGCCGAGCCGTCCACCCCGAGGCCCACCGGCGTTCCGGCGTCGAGCAACGCGCGCACCGGCGCGAGCCCCGCGCCGAGCCGGCCGTTCGACGTGGGGCAGTGCGCCACGCCCGTCCCAGTGGCTCCGAACCGCTTGATGGCCGCCCGCGAGAGGTGCACGCAGTGCGCCATCCACACGTCCGGACCGAGCCAGCCGAGATCTTCGGCGTACTCGGTCGGCGTCCGTCCGTACTTCTCCTGACAGAACGCCTCTTCGTCGTCGGTCTCGGCGAGGTGGGTGTGCAACCGCACGCCCTTCTCCCGCGCGAGGGACGCGCAATCGCGCATCAGCTCCTCGGTCACCGAGAACGGCGAGCACGGTGCCACGGCGACGCGCACCATCGAGTCCGGTGCCGGATCGTGCCAGCGGTCGATGGCGGCGCCGGTGGCCTCGAGGATCGCGTCGTGGCTCTCGACCACGGAGTCCGGCGGCAGCCCGCCCTGCGACTGGCCGAGGTTCATCGAACCGCGCGTCGGGTGGAAGCGGAGGCCGATCTCGCCGGCGGCCAGGATCTCGGCCTCGAGCAGATCGCCGACGCCGGACGGGAACACGTAGTGGTGATCCATCGACGTCGTGCAGCCGGTCAGGGCCAGCCACGCGAGGTTGGCCGCGGCCGAGTCGCGGACGAGGTCGGCCGTCAACCGGGCCCAGATCGGGTAGAGCGTGGTCAGCCAGCCGAACAGCGTGTCGTCGGTGGCGTAGCCGCGGGTGATCCATTGGTAGAGGTGGTGGTGACTGTTGACGAGCCCGGGCGTGACGAGCAGGCCGGACGCGTCGACGCGCACCGCCCGGTCGAAAGCCGGCGCTGGTCCCGCCCCGACGGCGGCGATCCGGCCGTCCTGCACGACCACGTGCCCGGTCTGGTGCTCGGTGCCGGACGCGTCGACGGTGGCCAGGTACGCGCCTTCGAGGACCGTGGTCATGAGCCGCGATAGGTCGAGTAGGCGAACGGACTGAGCACCAGGGGAACGTGGTGGTGCGCGTCGGCGTCGGAGATCCGGAACGTCACCGCGACTTCCGGATAGAACGCGTCCGCGCCGAGGTAGCCCTCGACGTCGAAGTGCAGGCGATACACGCCGGCGTCGGCGACGGCCGCGAGGTCAGCGACCCGGCCGTCGTCGTCGGTGCTGCGGGCGGTCATCTCGTCCCAACCCTGGCCGGTCCGGCGTTCGAGCCGGACGCCGACACCTGCGGCCGGACGCCCGGTCACCGCGTCGAGCACATGCGTGGACACGCTCATGCCCGCGCTCCGTTCGGGCGGGCTGAGACGCAGGGCCGCCAAGTCGCTCCGCAAGCGTCGCTCATGGGCACCACCCTGGCATGTCCGGCGCGCTCATTCGAGCGTCTTCGCGAGACGGAGCCGCACAATCGCGGTCAGTTCGCGGCGGACCACCTCACGCTCGGCCGGGTCGTCATTGGCCAGCCGCTCACGCAACGCGGTCAGCAGCTGTTCGGCCGTGCGTCCGGTCGCGCAGATCAGGAAGATGTGCCCGAAGCGCTGCTCGTACGCGACGTTCCCGTCGCGCAACGCCGCCGCGACATCTGCCTGCGCGGCCCCCGTTCCCGACTGTTCCTCGCGCGACCACGTCGCCGCGCGATCCTCGCCGCCTGCGCGGTCCCCGATGCGGGGATGGGCGGCCAGCGCCTCCTCGAGGTCGGGCCAGGTCAGTCCGGCGAGGGTCTCGTCCGACCGGGCGGCGAGCGCGTCGAACGATCCATAGGGACGCCCGATCACCATCGCCTCGATCCACGCCGAGCTCGCGCAGGCCGCTCGCAGCAGCGCCTCGGCCGCCGGTGCGGACAGCGCGTCGAACGCGGTCGTCTGCAGAAGTGCCTCGCCCACGACCGCGGACCCTACGCACGATTCGCAGTTGTACATCCATTGACGTTTCTTATACGCCGTGCAAGTATTCGTGACTGTGTTGAACGAATCTCCCAGAGTCGACTGGCGGACCGCGCGCCGCGACGCCGCGCGGGCGACGATCCTGGCGGCCGCCTGGGACCTGGTCCGTACGGAGGGCCTGGCCGCACTGTCGCTCCGCGAGCTGGCCCGCCGCGCCGGCATCACGACGCCCACCGTGTACTCCTACTTCGACTCCAAGAACGCCATCTTCGACGCCATGTTCGGCGAGGGCGCGCGGACCTTCGCCGCGATCGCGGTCCAGCCTTTCGAGTCCGACGACCCGAGAGAGCGCCTGCTGGCCTGCACGAAGCGCTTCATGGATTTCTGCATCTCCGACGTGCCGCGGTACCAGTTGCTGTTCCAGCATTCGGTCCCGGGATTCTCCCCGTCGGCGGAGTCCTTCGAGCCGGCCATCCGCGCACTCGACGTCGTCCGCGAGCAGCTCGCGCTCAACGGAGTGCACGACGAACGCCACGTCGATCTGTGGACGGCCCTCACCACGGGGCTCGTCGACCAGCAGATCTCCAATGACCCCGGCGGTGAGCGCTGGAGCCGACTGGTCGACGGCGCCACCGAGATGTTCCTGGCCCATTGCGCCACCGAGAGGACCGCGACATGACCACCACGATCGAGGAGATCGCGGCCGGGATCTACCGGCTGTCGACCTTCGTCCCGCAGATCGGCCCCACCGGACTCACCTTCAACCAGTTCTTGCTCGCCGACGAGGAGCCGCTGCTGTTCCACACCGGGCACCGCTCGATGTTTCCTGATGTCCGGGCGGCGATCGAGCAGGTACTCCCGGTCGAGCGGCTGCGCTGGATCACGTTCGGGCACCTCGAGTCCGACGAGTGCGGCGCGATGAACGAATTCCTTGGCGTCGCGCCCGAGTCGCAGATCGCCCACGGTGCGGGCGGCTGCCAGGTCTCGCTCGACCACCTGGCTGACCGCGCGCCCCGACCCCTTGCCGACGGCGAGGTCATCGAGCTCGGCCGGATGCGCGTGCGTCATCTCGACACGCCGCATGTACCGCATGGCTGGGACGCGCGGGTGCTGTTCGAGGAGACCACTCAGACGCTGCTCTGCGGGGACCTGTTCACCCATCTGGGGAACGGACCCGCGCTGGTCCACAGCGACGTTCTCGGACCCTCCGAGCAGGCCGAGGACATGTTCGCCTACTCCAGCCTGGCGCCGACCACGCCGGCGACGGTTGACCGCCTCGCCGCGCTCGCGCCGCGGACCCTGGCGCTGATGCACGGGTCGTCATACACCGGGGACTGCCGAACCGCTCTCCACGCACTCGCCGACGCCTACCGCCACCGAATCGCTGCAGCCGCCTGATCCGTCCGCCATCCGTAGCTCGAGGAGTCAGCATGCCCACTGTCACCCCGCCCCGCCTCCACCACCTGGCCATCACGGTCACCGATCTGGACGCCAGCGTGCGCTGGTACGAGGCGGTCTTCGACGTCCGCCATTTGATGGACGTCCCGCACCCGGGCGGGGTCGGCCGGATCCTCGCCGACGCAGACATGCAGCTGATGTTCGCGCTGCACCGCCACGACAGCAACGCCGGCGAACTGTTCGGCGAAGCGACGACGGGTTTGGATCATGCCGGCTTCGTGGTGCGCACGCGGGCCGACCTGGAGGCGTGGCAGGAGCACCTCGAAAGCAACGGAGTGGTGCGCAGCGACACCGCCGACAAGCCGTTGACCCAATCCCCGATCGCCGACGAGCCGTACGGCTCGGTGCTCGTGTTCCGCGACCCCGACAACATCCAACTGGAGTTCTTCGCCCCCGCTGCCCACTGACAGTGGCAGTCGGCGACTCCGTTCCCCTGGCGTACTAGCTTTGGCGGCATAGTCGATGCGAGGGGACGTGCGGTGGGCGATCTGGCGATCAGGGCCAGCCGCGTCGTCACGCCCGAGGGCGAACGCGCCTGCTCGCTGGTGATCCGCGACGGCGTGATCGTCGAGGTCAGCGACCGCGCACCGTCCGGTATCGCCGAGGTGATCGTCCCGGACGACCAGGTGGTGCTGCCCGGGCTCGTCGACAGCCACGTCCACGTCAACGAGCCGGGCCGCACCGAGTGGGAGGGGTTCGCCACTGCCACCGCGGCGGCCGCGGCCGGCGGCGTCACCACCATCGTCGACATGCCGCTCAACAGCATCCCGGCCACCGTCGACGTCGCGGCGCTGGAGGTCAAGCGCAAGGCGGCCGCGGACCAACTCAGTGTCGACGTCGCGTTCTGGGGCGGGGCGGTATCCGGCAACGCCGGCGAGCTGGCCGCGCTGCACGACGCCGGGGTCGTCGGCTTCAAATGCTTCCTGCTGCCGTCGGGCGTGGACGAGTTCCCGCCCGTCGACCCCGCCGCGCTGGCCCTCGCCATGCGGACCATCGCCGCGTTCGACGGGCTGCTCATCGCCCATGCCGAGGACGACGCGGTGATCGACGCGGCCCCCGCCCCCCACGGCCGGCACTACGCCGACTTCGTCACGTCCCGCCCGCCGCAGGCTGAGGTTCGCGCCATCGAAAGCCTGCTCGCCGAGACCCGCCGCACCGGCTGCCGCACCCACGTCGTGCATCTGTCGAGCGCAGAGACGCTCCCGCTCATCCGCGCCGCGAAGGACGAGGGCCTGCCCGTCACCGCGGAGACCTGTCCGCACTACCTCACCCTGCGGGCCGAGGACGTCCCCGACGGCGCCACCGAGTTCAAGTGCTGCCCGCCGATCCGGGACGACGCGAACCGCGACGCGCTCTGGACCGGCCTGCTCGACGGCACGATCGACTGCATCGTGTCCGACCACTCGCCGTGCACTCCGGCCGCCAAGCGCCTCGATACCGGCGACTTCGGTGAAGCATGGGGCGGCATCGCGTCCGTCCAGGTCGGGCTGCCTGTCGTATGGACGGAGGCGGCCCGCCGCGGCATCGGCCTCGACCGCGTCGCGCAGTGGATGGCGGCGGCCCCGGCTGCGCTCACCGGCCTCGACGGCCGCGGCTCCATCGCCGTCGGCAGTCGTGCCGATCTCTGCGTCTTCGCGCCGGACAAGACCTTCGTCGTCGACCCGGTCAAGCTGCGGCACCGCAACCCCATCACGCCCTACACGGGTGCGACGCTGCGCGGCATCGTCGAACAGACGTGGTTGGCTGGTCTCCCGATCGACGACGGCGTCCAGCGCGGACGCCTGGTGGCCGCCCGATGAGGGCCCGGCGGACCGATGAGGTGAGGCGAGGGTGAGCGACGCGGAACTGCGGCGGCTGCCCGATCTCGCGTCGCGCGTGCTGGGCGGTTCGGTGCTGGGCACCAACGACGACTTCTTCGCCGACGTGCACAGCCTGCTCGCGGCCGGTCCGCCGGTGCACGATCCGACCGCGTTCGCCGCCCGCGGCAAGGTCTACGACGGCTGGGAGACCCGGCGTCGCCGCGAGCCGGGCGACGATTTCGTGATCATCCGGCTGGGCGTGCCCGGCGTCGTGCGCGCGGTGGACATCGACACCACCCACTTCCGCGGCAACTACCCACCCCGCGCGTCCGTCGACGTGACCACGATGCTGGGCTACCCGTCGCTGGACGAGGTGCAGACCGCCCTCTGGACGCGGCTCGTCGATCACACCGAACTCGCCGGCGACTCCACCAACCTCGTTGCCGTGGACGGTCCGGACCGGCTCGTCACCCACGTCCGGCTGACGATCCACCCCGACGGCGGGGTCGCGCGCTTTCGCGCCTTCGGCGAGGTGATCCCCGATCCGCGACGCCTGGGCGGACGCGTCGACCTCGCCGCGCTCGAACTCGGCGGCCGCGTCGACGACTGCAGCAACAAGTTCTACGCCTCGCCCGCCAACGCTCTGGCGCCCGGGCGGGCTCAGGTCATGTCCGACGGGTGGGAGACCGCCCGCCGGCGCGACGACGGCAACGACTGGCTGACGATCCGGCTCGCCGCACCCGGCGCGCTGCACGAGGCGGTCATCGACACCACGCGTTTCGTCGGCAACGCCCCGGGCTGGGCCGCCCTCACCGACGCCGACACCGGCGCGGTGCTTCTCCCGCGCACTCGACTGCAGCCCGACACCGAGCACATCCTTCGACTCGCGCCCGGGCCGCCGGCCGCGTGCGTACGTCTCGACATCTATCCCGACGGCGGCATCTCCCGACTGCGACTCCGCGGCGAGGTGCCGGCCGAGCACCGCGACGAGATCGCGCGCCGCTGGCTCGACCTCCTGCCGCCCGAGCTTGCCGCCACCGCCGACCCGGCTGACTTTTTCGCCTGAGAGGGGACGTCCATGCCTGGAACCGCGTTCGGAGACGACAACCGATCGGTGACGGTCAACGGGCCGCACGTCGAACGATCGGACGAGGTCCTCACCGAGGACGCGCTCGGGTTCGTCGCCGGCCTGCACCGCCGGTTCGCGCCGACCCGGGCCGATCTGCTCGTCCGCCGGGCTGAGCGCCGGGCCGAGGTGCAGCGCACCGGCCGGCTCGGCTTCCTGCCCGACACGGCCGAGATCCGCGCCGGCGACTGGCAGGTGGCACAGGCACCCGCCGACCTCGTCGACCGCCGCGTCGAGATCACCGGCCCCACCGAGCGCAAGATGATGATCAACGCGATGAACTCCGGCGCGAAGGTGTGGCTCGCCGACCTCGAGGATGCGAACACCCCGCACTGGCGCAACGTGGTCGCCGGTCAGGTGAACCTGCGGGACGCCGTCGCCGGCCACGCATCGTTTGCCAGTGAACCCATCAACGGCGCCGGCGGTCGCGAGTACGCGCTGCGGACCGACGCGCCGCTGGCCACCATCGTCGTCCGCCCGCGCGGTTGGCATCTGGACGAACGGCACGTGGTCGTCGACGGCGAACCGACGGTCGGCGCGCTCGTCGACTTCGGGCTGTACTTCTTCCACAACGCGAAGTCCCTGCTGGCAAAGGGATCCGGCCCGTACTTCTACCTGCCGAAGATGGAAAGCCACCTCGAGGCGCGGCTGTGGAACGACGTCTTCAGCTACGCCGAGGCCGGCCTTGGCCTACCTCAAGGTACGGTGCGCGCCACCGTCCTGATCGAGACGATTCCGGCGGCGTTCGAGATGGCCGAGATCCTCTACGAACTGCGCGAGCACGCGTCGGGGCTGAACGCCGGCCGGTGGGACTACCTGTTCAGCATCATCAAGTACTTCCGCGACGCCGGCCCGGAGTTCGTGCTGCCCGACCGCGCCGCGGTCACGATGACCGCGCCGTTCATGCGGGCGTACACCGAGCAGCTCGTGCGCACGTGCCATGCGCATGGCGCATTCGCCATGGGTGGCATGGCCGCCTTCATCCCGTCCCGCCGCGACCCGGCCGTGAACGAGATCGCGCTCGCGAAGGTTCGTGAGGACAAGGAGCGCGAGGCGGGCGACGGCTTCGACGGATCGTGGGTGGCGCATCCGGACCTCGTCCCGATCTGCGCCGAGGTGTTCGATGCGGCGCTCGGGAACCGTCCGAACCAGCTCGACAACCTGCGGGAGGACGTCCAGCCCGACGCGGCCGCGCTGATCGATCTCACCGCCACGGTGGCCCCGCCGACGCGCGCCGGCCTGGAGGCCAACGTGAGCGTGGGGCTGCGCTACCTCGCGTCCTGGCTCGACGGCAATGGCGCCGCCGCGATCGACAACCTGATGGAGGACGCCGCCACCGCCGAGATCTCGCGGTCGCAGGTGTGGCAGTGGGTGCACAACGAGGTGGTGCTCGGCGACACCGGCGAGGCCGTCAGCGCCGACCTCGTCCGCGAGTTGATCGCTGCTACGGATCTGCCCGGGGATCGCGCCGCCGACGCCCGCCGACTGTTCGAGCAGGTAGCCCTCGCCGACGACTTCGTCGACTTCCTGACCTTGCCCGCTTATGAACTGATCGACTGATGCTCGACCCCGCGTTCGCCGGACATCTCGACGCACTACTTGCTGAGGACGACGCCGAGCGGCTGCGTCGCTACCCCGGTCCGGCCGCGGGACGGCAGCCGGTGCACACCGTCTACGTGCCGGCCGATGGGTTCGCCGAACACACCGTGGCCGAGTGGCGGACGGGTGCGCTCGCCGCGTTGGACGAGCACGGGCCGCTCCCCGACGTCGGCCCCGAGGCTGAGGCCCGCGTCCGCGACAAGCTGGCGGCCGAGCCGATCGAGGATCTGCGGATCGACTTCGAGGACGGCTACGGCGTACGCGACGACGACGTCGAGGACGACGCAGCTCGCGCCGCCGGTAGCGCGCTCGGTCGCCTGGCCGTCCGCGAGCCCGCGGCGCCCGAGTTCGTGGGGCTGCGGATGAAGTCCCTCGAGGGCCCGACCCGGCGGCGCGGGGTGCGCACCGTCGAGTTGTTCCTCGAGAGCCTGCTGGCCTATGGACCGCTACCGCGCGGCTTCCGGGTGACGCTGCCGAAGGTGACGTCAGTGCGCCAGGTCGAGGCGATGGTCGAGATCTGCGCCGGGCTCGAGTCCGCGTACACGCTGCCCACGCTGCGCTTCGAGATCCAGATCGAGACGCCGCAGGCGATCCTCGGCGCCGGCGGCACTTCGCTCGTCGCGCCGATGCTCCATGCTGCCGCGGGCCGCTGCGCCGGGTTGCACTACGGCACCTACGACTACAGCGCCTCGCTCGGCGTCGCCGCGGCGTACCAGAGCATGGAGCACCCGGTGGCCGACCACGCGAAGGACGTCATGCTCGTGGCCGCGGCCGGCACCGGCGTCCCGGTGTGCGACGGCTCGACAAACGTGCTGCCGGTGGGCGATCGCGCGTCGGTCCAGGCCGCGTGGGCGTTGCATGCGCGGCTCGTCCGCCGATCGCTCGAGCGCGGCTTCTACCAGGGCTGGGACCTGCACCCCGCGCAGCTGCCCACCCGGTTCGCGGCCACGTTCGCGTTCTACCGCGACAGCGCCGGTGCCTCGGCCGAGCGGCTGCGGGCCTACCTCACCCGGGCCGAGAGCGGGGTGCTCGACGAGCCGGCCACCGCCCGGGGCCTGGCCGGATTCCTGCTGCGCGGCATCGGATGCGGCGCTCTCGATCCCGCCGACGTCGAGGCCCAGAGCGGGGTCGACGCGGCAACCCTGACGGCTCTCACCCGCTGACCGGCAAGTTGTCCGCCCTCCGTCGCGCGTGAACGACGCGACAGGCGGACAACTCTCGAATTCGGGTATAGCGTCTTTTCCCTGTACAGCGACGGACTGAGCAGGCACTTGTGGACTATCGGGTCTCGGCGCAGGATCGGGCGGCGTTCAAGCGCTGCCGCCGTCAATGGGACTTCGGCGCCCCGACTCGGCAGAACCTGCAGGCCGTAGACCCGCTGCCGCCCGACCTGAACCGCGCGGTCCGCGACGCGCTTGCCGTCTACTACTACCCCGGCATGTGGGACTGGCAGAGCCACATCGTGCTGCCGCTGGTCCGCAAGGCGTTCATGCGCACGATGGCCGCGGCACCACCCTCCGACCAACGCACGGCCGACGTCGATCTGGGCACCGAACTCCTCGAGCACTACATCGCGTGGGCCCCAAGCCTCGACGATTTCTGCCCGCTCATGATCGAAACCGACGTCGAGTCCCTCGTCCCTGACATCAGGGAGACCGATCGCGCGCTATCGGCCAGCGATGCGCGTCGCGTGCTCTACACCGATCGCGTCGAGCTGTTGGCCATCGACGCGGACGAAGAGCTCTGGATCGTCACGCATCTGGTCGTGCCCGAGTGGCACGACATCGAAACGTTGCTGCTCGACGAAGCCGCTGTGGCCGCATGCTGGACCTGGGAGCACGAGTACCTCGGGACGAGCATCGCCGGAACGATCCACAACGAGATCCTCCTCCCCCCGCCGGAGAGCCTCGGGCCCGTCCCCACCGACACGCGGACCGGCCGTCCGGGTCGGGGCGGCTACTCCCAGAACGAGCCCAGCGGCGGCGGACGCCTGATCGCGCACCTGCCGCGTCCCGAACCCGAGGAGCCCGAACCGGCGAGTGAGAACCGGGTGACCCAGGAGACCGCGGGGGTGATCCGGCGGACCCGCATCCGCCGTAGCCGGGCCGAGATCGAGACGAGCCGCCGCCACGTCGGGGTCGAGGTGCTGGAGATGCTGGACCCGGAGCTGACGTTCTTCCCGGCGCCGTCGCCCAACCACTGTCCGCAGTGCTCGTTCGTCGCGCCCTGCCTGACGATGACCGAGGGCGGCGACCCGGCGCTCGACCTGGCGTCCCGCTTCCGGCCCGGGCCGACGACACCGACGTACGAACCCCGGTTGGGGGCCTCGGGTGGCGGCGGACGCTACGTCCCGATTCCGCCGCCGACTCCGCCGACGTGACCAGCCCTGGGCGCCCAGCCTCTGGCCGCCGCCCCTGAAGACGTGAATACCCCCTTCACCCGGTCCTGGCGGGTGAAGGGGGTATTCAGTGAGCGGGGAGCGTCAGAACGACGCTTCCGGCACGTCCATGAGCGAGTTGTCGATCGACTCGGCAATCGCGCGGCGCGATGCCAGCTCGGGCAGCACCGTCGTCGCGAAGAACCGAGCGACGGCCGGCTTGCCCTCGTAGAACGCCCGGTCAGCGGCGGAGACGCCGTTGGCGTCGAGCTTGGTGAGCGCGACCGACGCCTGGCGCAGCAACAGATAGCCGACCATCAGGTCACCGGCCGACATCAGCAGGCGGGTGGCGTTCTGGCCGACCTTGTAGACGTTGGTGACGTCTTCCTGGCCGCTCATCAGCTGCGAGAACATCGCGGCGACGATGCCGCCGAAGTCCTCGAGCGCCTTCTGCAGCGCGGCGGCCTCTTCCTTGAGCCGGCCCTCGTCGGCGATCGACTCGAGGAACTGCGTGATCTCGGCCGAGAGCGCGCCGAGGGCGGCCCCCTTGTTGCGCACGATCTTGCGGAAGAAGAAGTCCTGCGCCTGGATGGCCGTGGTGCCCTCGTAGAGCGTGTCGATCTTGGCGTCGCGGATGTACTGCTCGAGCGGGTAGTCCTGCAGGT
>JAOPVG010000094.1 GCA_025966255.1 Jatrophihabitans sp. | reverse complement strand
GAATCAGTGAGGTGATCAGTGCGCCGGTCGCTGGTGGCCTCAAGCGGGTTGGTCGGCTATGGGTGGCTGGCCGGTCGGCACGATTAGTCCGGTCTCGTAGGCGAAGATGACCAGCTGCACGCGGTCGCGTCGTCCCAGCTTGGTGAGCAGATGGCCGACGTGGGTCTTGACGCTGCTTTCGGCAAGGTGCAGGTCCGCGGCGATTGCCGCGTTGGACAGTCCCCGCGCGACGAGCATGAGGACCGCGCGCTCGCGCCTGGTGACGGTCTCCGGAATCCTGGCCTGGTGTTCCGCGGCCGGCGGCAACTGCTTCGCGTGCTGGTCGAGGAGCAACCTCGTCACGGCGGGAGCCAGCAGTGCGTCACCGGCGGCGACTACACGCACCGCGTGGACCAGTTCGTCAGAAGTCGCATCCTTGACCAGAAAGCCACTGGCACCGGCGCGTAACGCCTCGACTATGTACTCATCGAGAACAAACGTCGTGATGATGAGAATCTTCGGGTGCGCGGGCCGAGCGTCGTCGGTGAGATACCGGGTTGCCGCCACACCGTCGAGCCTCGGCATCCGGATGTCCATCACGACGACGTCCGGGCTGAAGCGCGCGGCCAGTTCGATCGCCTGAAGCCCGTCGGCGGCCTCACCGACCACGTGGATGTCCGGCTCGGCCGTCAATGACATCCGCAGAGCCGTGCGCATGAGCGACTGGTCATCGGCGATGACGACGTTGATGCTCACGTCGGCTCGGCGTGGGCAGGTAACCAGCCGAGTACCTCCACACCGCCCGAGGGTCGGGCGCCGACATGCAGCCAGCCGCCGACCATCGCGGCCCGTTCGTGCATGCCGATCAAGCCGTGACTCGCGATGACGTCGGCCGGCATGCCCCGACCGTCGTCGCAGATGTGCAATTCGAGGAACGTCTCGGTGTAGCTCAGCAGGACAGTCGCTCGCGACGGGCCCGCGTGCTTGAGCGCGTTGGTCAAGGCTTCCTGCACGATGCGGTAGGCGCACAACTCGACCCCGACGGGCAACGACTGTGGCTGGCCCTGCACGACCAGTTGCACCGGCAGGCCGGCGTTCTCGGTGTGCGTGACCAGAGCGGGCAGGTGCTCGAGCCCCGGCTGCGGGACCAACCCGCCCTGGTCCGCGTCTGCCCGCAGGACGCGGAGCAGTCGACGCATCTCCGTCAGCGCCTCACGTCCAGCGAGTTCGATGGAGTTGAGCGCTTCCCGGGCAAGCTGAGGCTCGGTGCTGAATACCCGCCTCGCTCCGGCCGCGAGCGCTGTGACCACGCTGACTTGATGGGCGACCACGTCATGCAACTCCCGGGCAATACGTGCCCGCTCATGTCGCAGGACCTCCTGTTCGTGGGCGGCATGCGACGACGTGAGCGTCGCCGCTTGGTCCCGCAACAGTTCGGTGCGCGCCCGGCCCAGCTGAACGGCATACCCGAGTGCGCAGGCGGCACAGCCGGACAGGAAGTAGACGAAGACCAGGTCGTCCAGATCAGGCGGCGGGCCGCCCTTCCGGATGAGGTCAGTGCCAACAGCACCGAGGATCAGAGCGATAGCAGCGCAGGCCGCAATGACGGCACTACTTCTGGCCGCCACCGTGTAGAGCGCGATGAGCACTGCGAACGGCAGTGCTTGATGCGGGTAGCCCAGGGTTTGGTACACGCAGAAGGCGAGCGCGCTGATCAGGAAGACCGCCATCGGAGCGTGGCGCCGCCACGCCAAGGCCAACGCCCCCACACCGGCCAGCGCTGCGGCCGAAAGGTCTACATGCTCCCCCGGACGCACGACGAAGGCGATGGCAACGCCGGTGATAAGCATGGTCAACAAGCCGTCGCCGTAACGCAGATGAACGGTTGCAGTGGCGAACTTGGCGCGGAGGAATCCAGCTTCGGCGCGTATCGAATCCCCGAGTGTGAGAGTGCTCGGCCGTGCAGCCATGCCTGCCCTCCAGTTCGGCAGCCCGGATGCCCAGCCAGTGGATAGGAACCAGATCCGTTGTTGTTTGGCAGGTAGGTAGTGGTGCCGGGCACTCCTTCCGGCAATCGTCCACGCACCGTGAGGAGGATTCCACCCCCACTTGCGGGGGATGTCAGATGCTGCTCGCGGTGGACGCCGAGTCGGCCAGTCACGCACTAGCGTTCGGCCGAGTCCACATCGGGCATCGTCCGCGGACTTGGTCCGGCTCATTGCGGGCCCGAGATGTTCGGGGGTCGGTGCGTCCGATGATCAACGCAATCGTTGCCTTGAGCCTGAAAATGCGGGTCTTGGTGATCGGGGCCACCGTCATCTTGCTGGGGCTCGGCGTGGCGAACCTGCGAAGAGCAGCCGTGGACGAGTTCCCCGAGTTCGCGCCACCACAGGTCGAGGTGCAGGCCGAGGCCCTCGGGCTGTCGGCGGCCGAGGTCGAACAGTTGATCACGGTGCCGCTGGAGCAGGACCTGTTGAACGGCGTGCCGTGGCTGGACCAGATCCGCTCAGAGTCGGTACCCGGCCTGTCGACGATCGACATGACGTTCGAGCGGGGTACAGAACTCTTGAAGGCGCGCCAGATGGTTCAGGAGCATCTGACCCAGGCGCATGCACTGCCTCAGGTCGGCACGCCGCCGGTCATGGTCCAACCGACAGCGTCGACGGGCCGGGTCCTGACGGTCGCCTTGGGCGCCAAGGACCTGTCGCTCATCGATCTGTCGATCCTGGCGCGATGGAAGATCAAACCCCGGTTGGAGGGCCTGCCCGGGGTGGCGAACGTAGCGATCTGGGGACAGCGCGACCGGCAGCTCCAGGTCCAGGTCGACCCGCAGAAGCTGCGCCACCTCGGCGTGACCCTGAGTCAGGTGATCAGCAGTACCGGCAACGCGCTGTGGGTGTCGCCGCTGACCTTCGTGGAGGCCTCGACCCCGGGCACCGGGGGGTTCGTCGACACCCCGAACCAGCGCTTCGGCATCCAGCACGTCACGCCGATCACCACCGCCAGCAGCCTGTCCGCGGTGAGCATCGAGGACACTGGTGGGCGGAGATTGACGCTCGGCGAGGTAGCGAACGTGGTCGAGGACCACCAGCCGCTCATCGGCGATGCCGTCCTGGACGACCGGCCCGGGCTCATGCTCGTCATCCAGAAGTTTCCCGGCGCGAACACCCGCGAGGTCACGAAGGACATCGAGGACGCGCTGAACGAGATGAGGCCGGGCTTGGCCGGCGTCACCATCGACACCACGGTGTACCGCCCTGCGACCTTCATCGACACGGCCCTGCACAACCTCGCCGGGCAAGCCGGCCTCGGGTTCATCCTGGTCGCACTCGTGCTGGGTGCGTTCCTGTTGTCCTGGCGGCTGGCTCTGCTCAGCCTGGTCACTCTGTCGTTGTCGCTGATCTCCGCTGCGTACCTCCTTTACCTGCTCGGCGTGACGTTCAACGTCATGGTGTTGGCCGGACTGACTGCCGCCGTGGGGGTGGTTATCGCGGACGCGGTAGTCGACCCGGATGTGTTCGCTCGACGGCTGCGCGCGCGTCAGCCGGGCGAAAGCGTCGCCGACGACACCATTGCCGAGGCATCGCGCACGATACGTGCGCCGCTCGTCTACGCCACCTTGATCATCCTGCTCATTCCGCTTCCGTCGCTGGCGCTGGGCGGGGTTGCCGGCGCCTTCGCCCGATCACTCGTCCAGTCCTACCTCGTCGCCGTCGCCGTGGCCCTGCTGGTGGCGATGGTGGTCACCCCGGCACTCGCATCGGTGTTGCTCGGCCACGGCCCGGTCTCCCGTCGCAGCCCCCCACGGCGGTGGCTGACCGGCGCCTTCGACCGTTTCGTGTCTCGCTTCCTGCGAGTACCCCGCGCGCTGTATCTCGCTGTGGCCGTGTTGATACTGGCCGGGATTGCCGTTTTGCCGGACCTGCGCAACAGCCGCACCGTGCTCCCGGTGCTGCACGATCGAGACCTCGCCATCCACTGGACGGCCGCGTCGGGGACGTCGCTCACGGAGATGACGCGTATCACCACGCTGGCCACCCGCGATCTGCGTACCGTGCCCGGCGTGCGCCAGGTCGGCTCACATGCCGGCCGCGCCCTCATGGCCGATCAGTCGGTGAACGTCAATTCGGCCGAGATGTGGCTCAGCCTCGATCGCGAGGCGAACTACTCGCGAACGGTCGCCCAGGTCAGGAGCGTGCTGAAGCAGTACCCAGGTATTCGGGCCGAAGTCTCTACCTATCCGGCCGACCGGGTGGCCGCCGCCGACAACGGCGTGCATGACCCGCTTGTCGTGCGCGTGTACGGCTACGACCTGGACACGCTTGTCGCCAAAGCCGGCGACGTGCGCACGATGCTGTCGGGTGTTCGGGGCGTCGTGCGTCCGACCGTGCAGGCGCAGCCGGTCGAGCCGTCGGTACAGGTTCAGGTCAACCTTGCGGCTGCCCAGAAGTACGGGGTCACGCCGGGTGATGTCCGGCGGGCTTCCGCGACCTACTTCGCGGGTCTTCCGGTCGGCAGCCTGTACGAGGACCAGAAGATCTTCGACGTCGTCGTCTGGGGCACCCCGTCATCCCGTCTCAGGCCGACAGATGTCGAGGATCTACTTATCGACACGCCGCGGGGCGGACACATCCGCCTCGGTGACGTCGCCGACGTCAAGATCGAAGCTGCCGCGACCGTGATTCGGCACGACAACATCTCTCGGAGCCTGGACGTGACGGCCGACGTGAGCGGCCGCAGCGTGGGTGCGGTCATGCGTGACGTCAAGTCACGACTCGCGGATATGCCGATGCCGCTGGAGTTCCACGCCGAGGTGCTCAGCTCGAACACCCACTACCGCGCGGAGCACCTTCGGGTGGCGGCCTTCGCGGTGGCTGTGGCAATCGCCATCCTGTTCTTGCTACACGTGGCATTCGGTAGCTGGCGGCTGGCGGGCCTGCTGTTCGTCTCCGCTCCTCTGGGCGTCACAGGTGCTGCGCTGGCGGCCAGGTTCACCGACGGGATCGGATCACTCGCCGGCGTGCTCGGCATCCTCGCCGTGCTGGGCATCGTGATCCGCAACGGTGTCCTCCTACTGCGCAGCTACCAGGACACCACGTCGGATCCGCAGAGTGGTCTGGACGCCGACGGCGTGGTGGCGACCACCCGCGAACAGGTGCCGGCGATACTCCTCAGCGCGTTACTGACGGCCGTGGCGTTGTCGCCGTTCGCCTTCTCGGGCGTGGTCGAGGGGACCGAGGTCCTGCATCCCTTTGCCGTCGTGGTGCTAGGGGGCCTGGTTTCCTCAACCGTGTTCAGCGTGTTCGTGCTGCCGGCGCTGGCTCTGGACCTGTTCGCTGGCCCGGTCCGCGAACTTCCCGAACCGGTCACCACCCCGACTCCGGCAGCAGTCTGAGTCAGCACTGCGTGGAAGAGAGGCTGACATGTCTCGTATCCGCTGGTCCGTCGCGGTGGTTCTTGTCTGCGCCGTCGGCCTTACCGGCTGCAGCAAGACCGTTGCGACCACCTCCGAGATCGGTGGTGACCCGGCGGTCGTCACTCCCATTCACGGTGCTGGCGACCTGCATCGGATCCAGCTGACTGCGGACGCCGCTCACCGTATCGGTCTGCAGACCAGCACCGTACGCGAGGGCAAGTTCGGGCAGACCGGGAGCACTCGGGAGCTGGCGGTCGCGATCTCCGCCGTGCTCTATGACCATGCGGGCGCAACCTGGGTCTACGGTCGAACCGCGCCGCTGACCTTTCAGGGGATGCCG
>JAOPVG010000091.1 GCA_025966255.1 Jatrophihabitans sp. | reverse complement strand
ACCGCAGAGCTGCACGTGGCGAATGAGGAGTTGAACGCACTTCGCCGCGTTGCGACGCTTGTGGCTGAGGGCGTCGCGCCTCAAGACCTTTTCGCCGTCGTGGCCGAGGAGGTCGCCCGCGTCGTCGACGTCCCACTGGTGAGCGTGGCCCGGTACGAGGTGGACGGCACCTCGACCGAGTGCGCCAGCTTTTCGCCGGAAGGTCCGCTGTTGACCGTCGGTATGCGGTTGTCCCTTGGCGGGACGAACGTTCTTCAGCTCGTGCGAGCGTGCTCGGAGCCGACTCGCATCGACGACTGTTCGAAGCTCGAAGGCCAGATCACGGACGGCGTCCGCCCCGGCGGGATCCGTTCCACCGTTGGAGTTCCGATCGTCGTGGCGGGACGGGTCTGGGGAGCAATGGTTGTTTGCACGACAGAAGCGGAGCCGCTGCCGGACGGCACCGAGTCGCGCCTCGCCGACTTCACCGAGCTGGTCGCGACCGCGATCGAGAATGCCGAGTCGCGCGACGCTCTCGCCCGGCTAGCCCACGAGCAGGCGGCGCTGCGGCGGGTAGCGACGCTCGTGGCCCAAGGCGTGCGCCCGCTCGAGATCTTCTCGGCCGTCAGCGAGGAAGTCGGTCACCTGTTCGGGACGAACACGGCGGGAGTTCTCAGGTTTGACCGCCACAGTCCGGCGTTCGTCTTCGCCGGCGTCTCAAAGAACGTCGAACGGGTGATCCCAGTCGGAACGCGGTGGCAGGTCGAGGATGCACTGGCTGCGGCGGAGGTGTATCGAACCGGACGTTCGGCACGGGTTGACGCGGTGGATTGGTCGTCACTCAGTGGCCCCGTTGTCCTGGCCGGACGTCACCTGGACGTGGGCTCGACGGTTGCGAGTCCAATCAAGGTGGAGGGCCGGCTTTGGGGCGCAGCCACCGTCTCGGCCAACGAGTCATTGCCGCCCGATGCCGAGCAACGCCTGGAGAAGTTCGCCGAGCTCGTCGCGACCGCAATCTCGAACGCAGAAGGCAAGGCCGAGCTCGCCGCCTCACGCAGGCGGATCGTCGCCGCGTCGGACGGGGCGCGTCGCCGGATCGAGCGAGATCTCCACGACGGCACCCAGCAACGACTCGTCTCGCTCGGACTTACGGTGCGCGCCGCGGAGGCCAATGTGCCTTCCGACAGAGACGACCTTCGAACGGACTTGTCCACCGTCGCAATCGGACTGGCCGACGCCCTCGACGAGCTTCAGGAGATCTCGCGCGGGATCCACCCCGCGATCCTCTCCCATGGCGGGCTTGGGCCGGCCTTGCGAACGCTCGCGCGCCGCTCGGCAATCCCCGTGACGCTCGAAGTTGCCATGGATACGCGGCTCCCCGAACCGGTCGAGGTCGCGGCCTACTACGTCGCCTCCGAGGCCCTGGCCAATGCGACAAAGCATGCACAGGCGTCCGGAATCGAGCTTTCGCTCACGCCCCGTACCGGCAGTGTGCTGCTCTCGATCACCGACGACGGCGTCGGCGGTGCCGATCCTGCGCGCGGCTCGGGGCTCGCCGGCCTGACCGACCGCGTTGAAGCCCTGGGCGGCTCGATCCATTTCCGGAGCCGACCAGGGGACGGCACGCAAATCACCGCCGAGCTGCCCCTTGAGGTAAGGGGGTAGGTGCGCCACCAGCGCCGCGCAGGACCGACTATCCGACCACGTCGGGAACTTCGATCGTGGCGGAAGGTGCTGGTCGGTGTCGCTCGCGATTGGTCAGGCGGCCGTATCGGTCACAACGCGGCCGTGGTTCGTGGTGATGCTGCGGTGGTACGGCCGGCCGCGGTCGTCGGTACCCGCGTAGGCCGTGCTGGAGTGACCGTCGGATTCGCTGGTGATGCCTGCGGTGCGGGCCAGGCTGCCGGTGGAGTCGAGCGTCCACCCCCATCCGCGGACGGTGCGCCGGCCCGCTTCGCGGACAACTGTGGCGACGTCCTGCCCCATGTGCACCGTCCCCTGCAGCGCGAAGTTCTGGTCGTCGACGTAGGAGGCGGCCGAGAAGTCGACCGACAGCGGGTACCACTCGGCCAGCGTGGCGCTGCGCAACACGGTGTCACCGCGCGTCGACACCGACGACTGCGTGACCCGGTCGGACTGCTGGATCGACTGCACGAGCCCGTTGTCGGTGACCTGCCCGCCGTTGGAGTACGTCCGGCGGTAGGTGTCGCGGGTGTAGATGCGCCCGGCCGATGTGTTGACGTATCCGCCGATCGCGTCCGACCGGGACGCAGTGACCGCGTACTGCTGGCCGCCGCTGATCGCCGAAGACGTGCTGCTCGTCGTCGGCGCGCCGGACACCGAGTGCTCGGTCAGCGCCCCGGAAGTTTGCGCACGGTGGTGGTCGGTGTACAGGAACAGCGTCGCGGTGACGTTCCAGACGTCGCCGATCGAGGAGATCGACGTGGTGAGCTGGTGCGTGCCGCCGTCGACCAGCGAGCCGGCGAAAGGCGTCAGGTCGAGGGTCTCCGGGCGCAGGTCGAGGGTGTCGATCGCGAGCACCGGACGCCACAGCGTCGGCACGATCCCGCCGCTGTAGATGTGCGGGTAGGTGTTGACGGCACCCGCAGGAGTTCCATCAACGGCGAAGGACGCCTCGCGGAACGGCCCGGCGGCGCACAGCCCGGCTCCCGGGAACTTCGCGGCCACCTCGTCGGG
>JAOPVG010000073.1 GCA_025966255.1 Jatrophihabitans sp. | reverse complement strand
CGCTCGGGGCGGTGCAGGGTGCGCAGGGCCGGCAGCATGAGGATCCCACCGAGGATCGTGAACGGCACCAGGCCGAGGAACACCCAGCGCCAGCTCGCGTGCTGGGCCAGCAGCCCGGACACGAGCGGTCCGACGAGCGAGGGCACCACCCAGGCCGAGGAGATCGCGGCAAACAGCGGCGGTTGTAGCCGCTCGGGGTACGCCTGGCCGATCGCGACGTAGACGGCGGTGATCATCAGCCCGCCGCCGAGGCCCTGGACGAACCGTCCCGCGACGAGTTGTTCCATGGTGGCGGCGGTGCCGGCGAGGATCAGGCCGGTCAGGAAGCAGGCGAGGCCGACGACCAGCGGGTAGCCCGGGCCGCGGTTGTCGCTGACCTGCCCGGACGCCACCATGCCGACCACATTCGCGACGAGGAATCCGGTGAACGCCCAGCCGTAGCTGCCGAGGCCGTGCAGCTCACGCGCCGCCGTGGGTAGTGCCGCGGACACGGCCATGGCCTCGAACGCGATCAGCGTGATCAGGATCAGCAGGCCGACGCTCGTCGGGCGCACCGGCCCGGAGAAGATCGACCGCGGCTCATCGCCTGCCGCCGCCTCGATGCTCACGTCCCCAGCATGCAACCTGAAGCAAGCTTCATATCAACCCGGGCCGACGCTGGTAGTAAAGGGCAACCGTGCGACCGCCAGAAGAGGCTGGACCGTGACGACAACAGAGCAGTCGCGGAGAGGCGCACTAGCCCTTGCGCTTGGTGATCTCGTCGGCGAGCTGCGGGGCGACCTGGAACAGGTCACCGACCACGCCGAAGTCGGCGAGTTCGAAGATCGGCGCCTCGGGGTCCTTGTTGATGGCCACGATCGTCTTCGAGGTCTGCATGCCGGCGCGATGCTGGATGGCGCCGGAGATGCCGACCGCGATGTAGAGCTGGGGCGACACGGTGACACCGGTCTGGCCGACCTGCATCGTGTGCGGCACCCAGCCGGCGTCCACGACAGCGCGGGACGCACCGACCGCCGCACCGAGGGTGTCGGCGAGGTTCTCGATCACCGAGAAGTTGTCCGCGTTGCCGATCCCGCGACCACCGGACACGACAACCGACGCATCGGAGAGCTGCGGGCGCGAACCCTTCTCCTCAACGACGGTGTCGACGATCTTGGCGGCCTTGTCGGCGTCGGAGAGAGTCACCGAGACGGCGACCTCTTCGCCCGCGCCGGTCGACGCCTCAGGCGCGAACGAGTTCGGCCGGACGGTGATGATCGGCGTGCCCTTGCTGACCTTCGACTGGACGGTGATCGCGGCACCGAAGATCGACTGGGTGACGTTGGCGTCGCCGTCGAAGCCCACTGCGTCGTAGAGCAGGCCGCTCTCGATCTTCAGCGCGAGCCGGGCGGCGATCTCCTTGTTCTCCCCGGACGAGGAGATCAGGACGGCGGCCGGCGAGGCCTGCTCGACGACAGCGGCCAGGGCCTGTGCTTTGGGGGCGACCGAGAAGCCGGCGATCTCGTCGCTCTCGGCGACGTAGACCTTGGCCGCGCCGTACTCGGCGAGCTGGTCCTTCAGCCCGGCCGCCGTGCCGGGAGCACCGACGACGACGGCACTGGGCTCGCCGAGCTGGCGGGCGGCAGTGAGCAGTTCGAGCGTGGGCTTCTTGACCTTGCCGTCGAGCGAATCGACGAGAACGAGAACCTCAGACATATCACTATCTCCTTCGAGTCGACTCGGGTCAGATCAGCTTCTTGGAGGCGAGGAAGTCGGCGATCTTCGATCCGCCGTCGCCCTCGTCCTTCACGGTCTGACCGGCCTCGCGGGGGGGTGCGTTCTCGAAGGACGTCACCTGGCTCCACGCGTTGTCGAGACCCACCTCACCGGCGTCGAGGCCGATGTCGCCGAGTGACTTGACCTCGACGGGCTTGCTCTTGGCCGCCATGATCCCTTTGAAGGACGGGTAGCGCGGGTCGTTGATCTTCTCGACCACGCTGATCACGGCGGGCGTGGAGCCCTCGACCTTCTCGTAGCCGGTGTCGGTCACCCGCTCGATGGTGACGGTGCTGCCGTCGATGGTGACCTTGCGAGCCTGGGTGAGCTGCGGCGCGCCCAGCACCTCGGCCAGCAGCGCCGGGAGCACTGCGCCCCGTGCATCGGTGGCCTCGGAGCCGGCGATCACGACGTCCCACTCGATGCCGCCGAGGGTCTTGGCAATCGCCTTCGCAGTGGCGATGGCGTCCGAGCCGTGCAGCGCCTCGTCCGAGACGTGGACCGCCTTGTCGGCACCCATGGACAACGCCTTGCGGATCGACTCGGTGGCTCGCTCGGGGCCGACGGTCAGGATGGTGACCTCGCCGCCGTGCGCCTCCTTGAGGAGCAGCCCCTCCTCGATCGCGAACTCGTCGATGTAGTTGATCACCGGGTCGACGGCCGCACGATCGACCGTGTAGTCCGAGGTGTTGAGCTTGCGGTCACCTTCGGTGTCGGGCACCTGCTTGACCAGCACCACGATGTTCATGCGTTCGCTGACCTCTCAGTCGGGATCCCGCCGGAGCACCCTGCGGGAAATCGGACGAGCCTGCACGGTTTCGGTACCGGCGCCGTCGCGACACGTTCACGTAACACTCTGCCCATGTTACTGACGGGTAGCAATATGACGATGCTCTCGTGAGGCCCCATCCTCCCACGGGTAGGGCGGTGGTCAGGACGCCGCTGCCCGGGGTGCCGGCGGTCGGAAGATCCAGCCGCTGGCCGCGGCTCGCAGCGTCCGGACCGACACGACCAGCCAGGCCGTCACCAGGGCGGCGTAGCCGACGACAGCGCCCGCCTGGAACGCCGCCGCTCCGGTCTGAACGGCCAACGCGGACATCCCGACCACCACGGTGCCGACCGGAAACGTGAACGACCACCAGGTCAACGAGAACGGCAGGCCGCTCCGCGCGGTGCGGGCGGTGATCCGAACCGCGCGACTCGCCCACACCAGCGCGACGGTCAGCACCGCCAGGCCGTAGGCGATCCCGAAGACGTGCAATCCGTGCGCGGCCTGCGTCGAGACCACCCCGACGGCGGCCGCTCCGAGAAGGTTCACCGCCGCGATGGACTGGCCGAGCGGACCGAGCACGATCCACAGCGTCGGCACCATCGCGGGAGCGCAGACGTCACCACTGGACCCGCGGCGCCAAATCAGCGGAATGACCACCGCCGAGGCCAGCAGGGACAGGCCGAACATTGCGTAGCAGGATCCGAGCAGCGCGAGCCGGGCTCCGGCCGGGGCGTGCGGGACGAGTAGGGCTCCGGTCGCGGCCGACACCATCGGCGGCACGACCGGCATCAACCAGCCGCCGAACGGAGCGGTGCGCGGGATCCGATGCCGCACGAACATCAGGTAGGGCACCACCGCCGTGGATCCGAGGCCGGCGACGGTCCCGACGAACCAGAGCGCCCAATCCAGGTCCACGGCAAGCCGAAGGCCGAGTACGTCGCGACCGACCAGCAGCGCGCCCGCACCGACGGTCAGCACAGCCATTGGTGGCGCGCCGTAGAAGTGGCCGGCCACCGGGTGGGCGATATGGCTACGCGCCGTCGCCGGGTAGCGCAGCCAATGCATCGCGGTGGCCGCGACGAGCACGACGAGTAGCCCCGCGGCGAGCGCCCACACCGCAAGGGCGAACGAGCGCAGGCCGGGAATGTGCACCGGCAGGCTCGACGCGGCGGCGGCCACGATCCCGGTGCCCATGACCGACGCGAACCAGTTCGGCGTCAGGTGCCCGAAGACCTCTCCCGGCCGCTCCAGGTCGCGGAGCCATCCACGACGGGCGGGCCGCGGCGGCGCCGCCAGCCCCAGCGACAGGTCAGCAACCATGCGTCCATCGTCCAGTCGGCCGGCGTCGACCACTAGCAAGGCTCGTTTGCATCCATACAACTCGAACTGGTAAGCCGTACGCATGCTCAGCGCCCGCATGCCGGAGCTCTCCGCCCTCGAGGTGCTCGTCACCGTGGCCCGCACCGGCAGCCTCAACGTCGCGGCCCGCGAGCTGGGCCGCACGCAGCAAGCGGTCTCCGCCCGCATCGCGTCGATGGAGGCGCAGACGGGCGTCGTGCTGGTCACCCGAACCCCACGCGGCTCGGTTCTCACGCCGGTCGGAGTCGTCGTCGCCGACTGGGCGGCGCGGCTTCTCGACACGGCCGGCGAGCTCGACGCCGGGCTCGCCGCGCTGCGTCACAAACGCAGAGTGAAGGTGACGGTCGCGGCCAGCCTGACTGTGGCTGAGCGGTTGCTGCCGGGCTGGCTGGTCACCCTCCGCTCGAATGCCGGCGGTGTTTCGACCGGGATCACGCTCGCGGCCGTGAACAGCACGGAGGTCGCCGAGCAGGTGCTCGGCGGCTCGGCGGATGTCGGGTTCGTCGAGGGTCCGTCGGCGCCCCGCGGCTGTCGCAGTCGGGTGATCGGCCATGACGTGCTTCGCCTCGTGGTGCGCCCCGATCATCCCTGGGCCACCCGGCGCACGGCGGTGCCGGCGCGGCAGTTGGCCGCGACAGGACTGGTCACCCGCGAACGCGGCTCAGGCACCCGCGAAGCCCTGGAGACGGCGCTGCGCCGAAGTCTCGGCATCGATACCCAATTCGCCCCGGCCGCGCTCGAGCTGTCGACCACCGCCGCGATTCGGACCGCGGTACTCGCCGGCGCGGGTCCGGCCGTGCTCAGCGACCTCGTCGTCGCCGACGACGTGGCTGCCGGTCGGTTACGCGCCGTACCCGTGGCCGACGTCGATCTCGGCCGGGCGTTGCGCGCGATCTGGACGGGTGGGCGCACGCCGCCGGCCGGCCTGGTGCGCAATCTCGTCGCCATCGCAGCGGCGCGCGCCGAAGCTCCGCAGCGCTGAAATCACCACGACTTCACCGGTAGCCTCCGGTCCGTGCGCATCGCCATCGCGGTCTTCGAGGACGTCGAGGAGCTGGACTTCGTCGGACCCTGGGAGGTGCTGACCTACTGGGCGACCGCAGTGGCTCGAACTGCTGTCGAGGTCGTTACGGTGGCCCGCATGCTCGAACCGGTGCGGGCGGCCAAGGGACTGCGCGTCCTTCCTGACTGCACCCCTGACGATGTTGGTCGATTCGACGTGCTGGTGATGCCCGGCGGGCAGGGCACCCGCCGCCTGCTCAGCCCGGACAACCCACTGCACGCCGGGCTGCGCGAAATCGCGGAGGCCGGCGTGCTCATGACGAGCGTCTGCACTGGTGCGCTTGTCTATGCCGCAGCTGGGCTGCTGCACGACCGCCCCGCCACCACGCACTGGGCGGCCTTCGACGAGCTGCTCGCGCTCGACCCGACGATCCAGCCCCGTCCGGACGACCGGTTCGTCGACGACGGCGACGTGATCACCGCGGCCGGCGTCTCGGCCGGCATCGACATGGCGCTTCATCTCGTCGTCCGGCTGGATTCCGAGCAGGCCGCCCGCGACGTGAAGCGCGGCATCCAGTACGACCCACGTCCACCGGTCTGAGCGCTCTAACGGACCTGCTCGCCGGGAGTCATCGGTGGAGCGACGTGGGTGAGCTCGGCGGCTCGATGCCGCCACGCGCTGGCGTTTCGCAACTGTTCGCCCAGCTCCGTCCGCTGCCCGTCGCCCCAGAACCGCGCCCAGCCGCGGGCCAGGCTCAGCGTCGTCCCAGCCGCAACGAGTGCACCGGCGACGGTGCGCCGGCGCCACGGCTGCGACACATAGATCTGGTCGACCTCGCCCGTCGCCGGGTACCAGCGCACCGCGCCCAGTTGGTCCGCGCTGACCACGGGCAGATTCGCGAGATCGGCCCGGTCCAGCAGCGTTCCCGGCGCGCAGTCGTGTCCGGTGAAGGCCAGCAGGTTCACCGCGGGCGGGCGGCCCGTCGACTCTCGCAGTTCGGCGAACCACACCGGTGGAGCCTTCGGCGCCGCCCGCGGAGTCACCTCCAGGCGCACGACTTGCTCGCTATCGCCGTAGGTCGCGACACAGACTGCGTCGTCGCCAATTTCCCGGGTCGCCTGTTCGGCGGCAACGTCGATACGTGTCCCGTCCGGATGGCGGTCGGACCACACGACGACGAAGCGATCCGCTGCTCCTGTCGCGTCGCGCACGACGCATTGCCACCATCCCGGGCGACCGAGGTCCTCGCCGGCGCTAGGCCGGGACATGCCGCGCGTGGTAGCGCCGGCGGCCGGCCACCGTGGCGGCGCCACCGATGATCAAGAGCGCGAGCGAGAGGCCGAGCAGCTCCTCGGATTGCGAGCCGGTGGCCGCCGTGGCCAAGGGCGCAGTGACGGTGACCGTGACCGTCGCGGTGTCGGTACCGAAGCGCGTCGAGATCGTGTAGACGAATGTGTCCGTGCCGGCGAAGTCGGCCGCGGATGTGTACACGACCTCCGTGCCGTCGACCCGCACCGAGCCGTGCGACGGGTTACCCACCGAGTCGATGGTCAACGCACCGCCGCCGTGGGCCGAGTCGTTGCCGAGGATGCCGATCTTCACCGGAGTGCCGCTCGTCGTCGCGGCGCGGTCGTCGACCGCGGTGGGCGGTGGCGCGACCACGTCGATCGTCACCTTCGCCCGCGCGGTCCCGTTGTCCGTCTTGATCGTGTAGGTGAACGTGTCCTTGCCCACGAAGCCGAATTTCGACGTGTAGGTGATGACGGCCGTGGACGGAGCGGCCTGGGCGAGCTTGCGCGCGGCCGCCGACTGGGCCACCGGCACGATGGTCGCCGTTCCGTGGCTCGGCTGGGTCACGCTCCCGATCGTCGCCGGCACCTCCTTCGCGTCGTCGTTCTTCAGCACGTCGACGTTCACCGTGCCACCCGTGCGCACGTGGCCGGTGTTGTCGACGGCCTCCGGAGGAATGCCGGGATCGGTGAACAGGAGAGTGGTGCCGTCACCGAACTGCGGGCAGGTGGGTGGTTCCGCGTTCGCGTGCACCCCGGTCGACGCGAGGTCGACCGGATTCACGCAGGGCCCGACCGTCTGCGGTACCACGTCGATGAGCAGGTGCGCGTTGACCGACGTTTGGGTCACCGTCACCGTGTCGCCCTTCTGCACGAAATATCCCTGACCGAACGGGATCGGCCCCACCGCCTGGGCCGCCTGCTTGTTCGGGAAGAAGCAGTAGGTCGCAGTGCTGCCGGCTTGCGCGGTCGACTCGTCGGTCTCGCACGTGGTGACGGTGTCGTCGCCCACACCCGGGCCGGTCTCGGTGATCGTGAGCGTGGTGCCGGCGGTTGTCGTGCCGACCGGATATGCGTCATCCGACTTCGTCTGGACGCCGACGCGGATCTTCTGGATTCCGTAGTTGGGCTCCACCTGCGGCGCTCGGGTGTCGACCGCGGGCTTCGGCTCGGCCCGCTTCGCCTGGTTCGCCGAGCCCGGCGCCGCGGCGTGCCCGCTTCCAGTGGCGGCCGTGCGGCCGCTCGGCGTAGCAGCGGGACCGTTCGGGGTGCCGGCT
>JAOPVG010000068.1 GCA_025966255.1 Jatrophihabitans sp. | reverse complement strand
GAACACCGTGACCGCGGAACTGACCTTCAACGAGGACCACGATCTTGTCGACTTTGTTTCCGACGATCGGCTCCGTGCGTCCGTAGACGCCAAGAGCTTCATTCGCCAGCGCTGGTCCACTCCGGTGCACAACTATCAACAGATCGGGCCCCGCCGTCTCGCCGCCGTCGCCGAGGCCCGTTGGCACGCCTCGGAGCCGGAAGGGGAATTCGCCTACGTCGACTTGCACATCGACCACGTCGACTACAACCTCGCCGGGCCCGCAACGGGCACGACCACCGCCGATGCGACCACAGCCCCTGCCGTGACGGCCCCGAAGTCGTGACCCCGGCAAAGATGCTCACTCCCCGCTGACCAACCCATCCGAACGCAAGGAGGAAGACCTCATGGAGATGCTGACCAAACAGCCGACCACCAAGGGACCGGACACCATGTTCACCGGCGACGTCTGGTTCGACGTCATCGTCCGGGGCGAACCCCCATCGCGAGTCCGAACCAACACCGTGCGCTTCTCACCCGGCGCCCGCACCGCCTGGCACAGCCACGCTGTCGGCCAGACTCTCTACGTCACCGAAGGCATCGGACTTGTCCAAGCCCGCGGCGGCAAACTCGTCGAGATGCATCCCGGCGATGTCATCTGGACCCCACCGGGTGAATGGCACTGGCACGGCGCCGCGGCGGCCAACTTCATGACCCACATCGCCATTTGGGAAGCACCCGAATCCGGCGACGAGTCCACCTGGGGCGACCTCGTCACCGACGCCGAGTACCCGCGCGCCAGATAAGCAGCTGCGCCCAGGCTGCGCAGCGCCGACAGATGTCCCTACCCGCCCCTTGCGGAGTGGATCATGAGCAAACCGCTCGATTCCGTACGCTGAACGAGCTGATCGAAAGCATCCGTACCGGCTGGCCCCGAAATTAGGGAGTCGCCTACCGCGGTCGCCCGCCGACAAATCAGCCGCGGGTGGTGCGCTGCGGGGGTGCCCCCTCGGCCACCGAAGGCACCCGTGACGCGAGGGCAGATCGTGCGGCCAGTCCCACCCTCAATACGAGGCGGACCGGCAGGTATCGCCAGCCTGGATAACGCCGGCACAGGTAGGTCCACGCGCTGCGGTGATGTTGGGCGGCCATCCGAGCAGGTTCGCGGCGGGTGGCGTGCCCGCCGGTGTGGATCACGACCGCGTCGGGCACGTAGACGTTCTGATAGCCGGCCCGGCCCAGCCGCTCACCGAGGTCGAGGTCCTCGAAGTACATGAAATACGCCGGGTCGAAGCCGTTGACGGCATCGAAGGCCGAACGCCGCACAAGTAGGCAGGACCCCGACAGCCAGCCGGCCGCGCGCTCGGTCGGCTCGCCGCGCTCGAGGCGGTACGACGCGGTCCACGGATTCGACGGCCACCACCACCCGAACAGCGCGTGCCCGATTCCCTCCCGCAGGGACGGGACCGCCCGCGCGGAGGGATAGATCTCACCCGTCGGCGTTCTGATGAGCGGGCCGAACGATCCCGCATCGGGCCAGCGCTTCACCGCGCTGATGAGCTGGTCCAGCGAGCCCGGATCCCACACGATGTCCGGGTTGGCGATCACCACCAGACCGGCCTCTGCCGCGGCCACGCCTACGTTCGTGCCCTGCCCGTAACCGAGATTGCCGCCGGTCTCGATCACCCGCACGTGCGGGCGGGTGATCGCGGCTTTGATCGAGTCGTCGGAGGAGCCGTTGTCGGCCAGTACGACCTCGTAGGGCTGCGTCGTCGCGGTCTCGAGTGAATCGAGGAAGGCGCCGAGCGAGTCGCCGGAGGAGTAGGTGACTGCGACGACCGAGACAACCGGCGCGCTCATGCAGCCATCGCCCGCTCGTAGGCCCGCACGTGCGCGGCGGCGCACGCGTCCCACGTGAAGCCGGCCGCGCGCGCAAGGCCTGCGGCACCGAGGCGAGCCCGCTCGTGCGGATCATCGAGCAGGGCACGAAGGGCACCGGCGATGGACTCGGCGTCGGTCTCGGTGTACGCGACGGCGTCGCCGCCCACCTCGGCCAGTGCCAGCCGACGGGTCGTCAGCACCGCAGCGCCGCACGCCATCGCCTCGAGCACCGGCAACCCGAACCCTTCACCCAGGCTCGGGTATGCGACGACCTCAGCGCCGCCCAGCAGCCCCGACAGGAGCTCGAGCGGGAGGTAGCCCGGACGCATCACGGTGAGATTACTGGGGACGTCGGCGATCACGGCGTCGAGGGTGGTGTCCCACCCGGATCCTCCGGCCAGGACGAGCGCCGGTGGGTCGGTGCGGTCCTTGACGGCGGCTACCCATCCCCGGACGAGCGCGCCGACATTCTTGCGGGGTTCGAGCGTGCCGAGGAAGGCCACCCAGCCTCGCCCCTCGCGCAGCCCGAGCCGGCTCCGAACCGCGGCTACCGCGTCGGCCGAGGGCGGCGCGAACACCGTCATGTCGACGCCGTGATGGGCGACCTGCAGCTGCGCGGGATCGGCGTGGGCCGCCGCAACGAGCTCGTCGGCGCTGGCCTGTGAGGCGACGACGCAACAGTCGGCCCGGCGCAGCGCCAGGCGGGTCGCGGTGCGGAAGAACGGCGCCTTGAACCGTCCGTGGACGTGGGCATCAGTGAAGAACGTCGCGTCGTGCAGGGTGACCACCTGCGGGAGGCCCGACAGCACAGGATGCGTGTAGTGCGGCGAATGCACCAGGTCGGCCCCGACCTTGCGGGCCACCCCGATGAGGCCCGTCTGCTCCCACGCCAACCGGATCGGGCGGCGTTGGAGGGCCGGGCCCACCGCGACCGCGGGCTGCGCGCTGAGCCGCTCGTAGTGGTCGCGGTCACTCAGCTGGCACACCGTTCGGACGTCGACCCCCGCCCGCACGAGAGCGGGGATGAGATTGTCGACGTATCGCCCGACGCCCCCGCGGTCGGCAGGGACGGCCGTGGTGTCCAGCAGAGCGCGCACCGGTTCCATAACTCTCGGAGAGACGACGGAAGAGCAAGCGCCGAGCCTACTCAACAGCGACTGAGCGCCGACCCGGCCGCGGCGATGAACTAGAGTTCGTCAACGTGCTCGACGCCGAAACGCAGTCTGCCGAGCCACCGCGCCGACGCCGATCAGCGACCCTCCTCAAGGCGGCGGGCGCCACCATTGCCGTCCTGGCGATCGTCCTGTGTGCCAAGGCACTGGCCGACCAATGGTCGGAGATCCGTACGTCCATAGCCCGCGCGAACCTCGGCTGGCTCGCGGTGGCGCTCGTGTGCAGCGCCCTGGCGATGTCCGGTCTCGGCCTGCTGTGGTGGCGCTGCCTGCACGTGTTCAACGTCCGCGTGCGCAAGCGCGACGCCGTCGCCTGGTACTTCGGCGGTGAGCTGGGCAAGTACGTTCCGGGCGGCATCTGGCCGGTGCTCGGGCGCGGTGAACTAGCGCTGCGGGCCGGGATTCCACGGGCCACCGGCTACCTCACCACCCTCATCTCCTATGCGGCCATGTGCATCGCCGCGGGCATGGTGTGCGGTGCGCTGGCCCCCGTCGTCGCAGTGGGCGGACACGGACTGGGCGCGGGTTGGTTGCTGCTCGCTCTCATTCCGCTCGGGGTCGCCGTCGTGCATCCCGCGGTCATGCGTCGCGTCCTCGCCCTCGGTGCTCGCATCACGAAGGGCAAAGTCGATCCGGAGCCGCAACCCTGGTCGACGATGGTCGGACTGATCGCGTGGGCGATCCCGACCTGGCTGCTCGTCGGAGCCGGGTCGGCGGCCATCAGTCAGGGTCTCGGATACGACGGCGAGCCCTCCCGCATCGCGTTGGCCGCTGTTGCCGCCTGGGTCTGCGGTTTCCTCGTGGTGCCGGTTCCGGCCGGGGCCGGGCTCCGTGAGATCGTGTTCGTCGGTTTGAGCGGTCTTCCCGCAGGTCCCGCGGTGGCCGTGGCCGCCATTGCTCGACTTCTGTTCGTCGTGGTCGACGGCAGCGGCGGCGTGCTCGGCCTGTACTCGGCCCGCCGAGCGGGCGCAGCGCGATCAAGGGCAGCGACGGCCACGCCGCTGACACAGCGACACGAGAGAAGTCTGTAGATGAGCAAATCCGACACCGTCCTCAAGGTCAAAGGCGCCTACGCCGCCGGGGCGCGACAGGCGGGGGTGGCGTTGTCGAGGCTCGGGGTGATGAATGACACCCCGCCGAGCCGGGACAATCGGCTCAGGCATTGGGCCTACAGCCTGACCAAGGCCTACGACTCCCTGGCGATCGCCGAGCTCGACGTCCCGTGGTGGACCTACCGGGCCATCGATGTCGTGGATTCCTGGCTGAGCGCCCACCCCAAGCCGATCCGGGTCTACGAATACGGATCCGGGGCGAGCACGCTGTGGCTCTCGCGCCGGGCCGACGAGGTGTACACCGTCGAGCACCATCGTGGCTTCGCCGAGCACATCGCTCCGACGCTCGCTGGGCAGCCAAACATCCACATGCGCATCGTCGAGCCCGTCCCGTCGAGCTCGCCGGTCGTGTCGTCGCAGAAGGAGGGCAACGCCGACCTCGACTTCGCCGACTACGTGAACAGCATCGACGCCGTCGACGGTGCGTTCTCGCTCATCGTCATCGACGGTCGGGCGCGCGAGGCCTGCCTGCGCGCGGCGATCCCGCGGCTGGACCCAGACGGTCTGATCGTGTTCGACAACACCCGCCGCCGGCGCTACCGGGAGGCCATCGCCGCAGCCGGCGTGCACGAGCGGGTTCTGCGCGGGCTCACGCCGACGCTGCCCTACGCCGACCAGACGTCACTGATCACGCTGTGAAGACCGTGCCTCGATCGACCACTCGGATACGGCCCGCGCGCGGGCCGCACAACCCGTTGGACCTCTCAGCGCGCGCCTGTGAGTTTGAGGCCGGCAAGGGGGTTACCGTAGTGTTTGACGTCAGCTACGGGCACCTGCGCCCGACGGAATCCGCTCAGCGGCCGAAGGGCATCGGCGGCCTGTGTTCGTGCGGCAAAACGATCTGCCACTTGGAGTATCTACAGTGACCCAGTTGCATCCCAATCCGGTCGACGTGTCTGTCGTCATCCCGGCGAAGGACGAAGCCGGGACTATCGCCCCGCTGGTGGCGGAGATCGTGGTGGCGCTGGGGATGCGCCCGGACCTGTCGTTCGAGATCCTGTTCATCGACGATGGCAGCACCGACGGAACCTGGGAAGAGATCGAGAAGGTCGCGGTCGAGGAGCCGCGCGTTCGCGGCATGAAATTCCGCAACAACTTCGGCAAGGCAGCGGCGCTGGCGGCTGGCCTCGACGAGTCGCGCGGCCGCATCATCATCACGATGGACGCGGACATGCAGGACGATCCGAACGAGCTGCCGCGCCTGCTCGCGCAGATGGAAAGCGGCTACGACCTGGTCACCGGGTACAAGGAGAAGCGTCAGGACCCGCTCGGCAAGCGGCTGCCGTCGAAGCTGTTCAACCGGGCCACAGGTATTGTCACCGGACTCAAACTCAACGACCACAACAGCGGGCTGCGGGTAGGCACCCGCGAGGTCTATGACGTCGTCCCACTCTATGGCGAGTTGCATCGCTACGTCCCGGCCCTCGCCCACGCCAACGGGTTCAGGGTGACCGAGCTCCCCGTCAACCACCGCCCGCGCACCTACGGCAAGTCGAAGTACGGTTTGGAGCGCTACGTCCGCGGCGCGCTCGACCTGCTCACCGTTGTCTCGATCACCCGCTACGGTCGGCGTCCGTCGCACCTGCTCGGCGGCCTGGGCATGCTGTTCGGTTTCGCCGGATCGGTGATCCTGTTCTATCTGCTCGGCGTGTGGATCTTCACCTCCGACGCTATCGGTACCCGCCCGCTGCTTCAGCTCGGGATCCTGCTCGACATTCTCGCGGTGCAGCTGATCGGCATGGGCCTGTTGGCCGAGCTGATCCTGCATCGAACCGACCGCAAGTTCGACACCTCCGTACCTGTCACGAGACGGGTGAACATGGGCGTGCTCGACGCCGAGCCGTCGGTTGTCAGAATTCCGATCGGCTGACGGGGTGAGTGACCTCGCGCACGACGACGTCCTGACCGAGACCGAGCCCAGCCCGGAGCCGGTTGTCTCCGAACCTCGCACCGGTCGATTCCCCTCGGGGCCCAGGTTGCTCGTCGCCGCGGTGTACGCGGCGGCGGCGGTTCCGGTGCTCTACGTCCTCTACCGCGTGCACCGGGCCCCGGCTCTGCCCTACACCGACTACTGGACCGCGTTCGTGCGCGTCTTCAACCCGGACGGCAGCGTGCACCTGCGGGGCTTCTTCACGTATCAGAACGAGCATCCGTTCGTGATCCCGAACGCCATCTACTACATCGATGCCAAGTTCTTCGAGGGCACGAACCAGTTCTGCGGCTACCTGTCCGTCGTCCTCGCGCTGCTCGCGATCTTCTTCCTGCGCCGACTGCTGCCCGAGGCGATGTCCGCCCCGATGCGCGCGGTGATGACGTTCACGATGACGGCCGTGATGTTCTGTCCCAGCGGCTTGTGGAACTTCGTGCGGGGCATGAGCGGCGCCGCCTGGCTGACGGCCAACCTGTTCTGCCTCGCCGCGATCCTGCTGGCCTGGCGCGGACGCACGGTGCCGGCCACCGTGCTCGCCGCCTTCTCGATCCTGTCCTACGGCACCGGGTTCGGCGCGCCGGTCGCAATCGCCCTCATCGCCCTCGTGCGCCGTGACAAGTGGTGGCGCTGGGCCTTGCCGCTCGGGCTGCTCGCGGGCGCGGCTGCCGTGTACGCCGCGACGTCCAACGGCGGTTCGACCGGGTCCAACACTCATGATCCGGCGTTGATCGCCTCCACGTTCCTGTCCAACGTCGGCATGCTGTGGGACCCCTCCGGCGGCTCATTGTCGGTGATTGCGGGAGCGGCCGGGCTGTTCCTCATCGGCTGGTCGTTCTGGACCGTGCGCTCCGAGCCCGCGTTCGCGGATCTGGTGCCTTGGTGGGGTGTCGCGGTGTACTCGATCTGCGCTGCCGGGCTGATCTCGCTGGCCCGCGGGCAGGTGAGCGACGGTGTCGGCGTACAGGGCCGCTACTCGTCGCTGTCCGGGCTGTTCTGGATCGCTGTTGCGGTGATCGCGCTCCGGGTGGTGCTCGCCCGCAAGCCGTCGTCGGTGCACGTCGGGGCGCTGGCCAGCACCGTGTTGGTCTTCATCGCGGTGAGTCCGGCGCTGGCCGACCAGGCAATGGGGCTCGAGCCGACCCAGCGCCTGTCCGCGGCCGCGCTGCGTTTCGGTGCGAGCGGGCCGGTGCGCGCCAACGTGACACCCATCGCTCAGGTCATCCCGCGGCTCAAGGCGCTCGGCGACTACCCGTTCAACTCGTCGTATTCCGTCGGCTGCGGCTTCAAGCCCGGTGACACCGTCACGGCCAAGATCCGCACGCTGCCGCTGACCTACGAGAACAGCACGAACGGTGCAGTTGACGTCGATGCCAGTGCGGCCGACGGCGCCTTGCGTTTCACCGGCTGGATCCGCCGTGGGGCGGGCGCCAACTGCGTGCTCATCCTCGACCGCACCGGCAAGATCGTGGGCGGCGGCGTGACCAAGATCCCGCGCTCGGACATCGGCCAATTCGGCCAAGCGTCGCCGCCGATCGGCTACGACGCCTTGACCCCGATCGGCCAGACGGGGCTACGGGTCGTGCTCGGCTTCGACGACGGCTATTGGCTGCAGACTCCGCAGCCCGGTTGACCCGACCCGACGCTTGACGCGACTCGTCAGCGGCGACGGAGTGCGCGCAGCGCCTCGGCCTTGCGCCCCAGCCTGGCCAGGAGCGTCCGAGCTCTAGCCCCGGCGGAGGCGTGCGCCGCCGCCGACTCATAGGTCGCCAGATGGCCCGACAGCGGCTCGCTGTACGGCTCGTCGTCGCCGATCTGGATCGTGCAGGCCCACCGCAGCAGACCGTCCGCGTCGCAGTGAGGCGGGACGCCGAAGGTGTCGCCGACGTCAGGCCGCCAGCTCAGGACCTTGGCCAGCGCACCGGCCGCAGCCTCGGCCGCTGGGCCGCGCACGCCGCGCCGGGCAAACACGTCCAGGAAGTGGGCGGCAAACACGGTCTGCACCTGTGTGCGGGCCAGTTCCAGCTGCTCGACGTAGTACCAGGGATCGAAGCGGTCGAGGACGATAGTGGCCGGGCTGGTCAGCGCCGGGCCGAGCTCGTCGTCGTCCTCGCTGCGGACGAAGAACAGGTTGATGCCGTCCCAGAGCGTGCGACGGTAGCCGGCCGCGAGCATGCGGCGTTCCCACGCGTCGACGTCGGTCGAGCTCTCGACCAGGACGACACGGGGGCGAAATCGGGTCCAGTCGAACTGACCGAGCACCGCATCCTCGAGCCCCTCGACGTCGACCTTGAGGAAGTCGACCGTTCGGCCTCCGACTTCGTGCTCAAAGACATCGTCGAGGGTGCGGACATCGATCTCGCGTTCCTGCGTGTGGTACCCGAGGCTGCGTACCAGCGTGGCGTGTTCGGCGGAGAAGGTCGACATCGCCTGTGCGTCGGGAACGTAGTAGAACGTGAGCCGCCCAGGCTCGGAACTCACGCCTACGTTGAGGTTGATGTCCTTGGGCCGCTCCCGCTCGAGCGCCTGGAAACAGGTGACCTGGGGCTCGATGTTGATGCCGGTCCACCCCCGGTCGGCGAAGTGGCGGGTCACCGAATCATGGGTCGGCTCGTTGGCGCCGACGTCGACGAAAAATCCGTCCGTGCGGCCAGTGAAGGCCCGGGCGAGGACAACGTCCTCGGCGTTCTGGGCGTACGAGATCATGCGCGCGGTCACAGGCAGTTCCCATCGTCTTCGGTGCGACAGCCCTGAAGGCTACCGGGCGCACCGGACCCTGCATTGCCGGGAATCGCTCCTGGTTGAATGGGACACGCGAGCCCGTCGCTGCCCATCACGCGGGCCGACGACATTGGCCGGCGTAGCCGAGATCGGATCACACGGACAGATGCCTGACGCACACCCGGCAACAGAGCACCAGACCTGCGGCGAGAGCCACTACTCCAAGAGCGTCGACCCGACGACTTGGTGGGAGGCGCACTTCGACCGGGCCGCGGGCGAGGTCGTCGACTTCCTTGCCGGCGACGGCATCGCTCTCGAGGGCAAGCGAGTTGCCGACATCGGATGCGGCGACGGCATCATCGACCTCGGCGTGACGCTCAAGGCCAAGCCCGCGACGCTCGTCGGCTTCGACGTCCAGGCGACCGACGTGCCCGCGCTGGAAGCGCGGGCGAAGGCGGCCGGGATCGACTCGCTGCCTGAGGAGCTCTACTTCGCGACGTCGGGTGATACGCGGCTACCGGCCGAGGACAGCTCCTTCGACATCGCCATCAGCTGGTCGGCGTTCGAGCACATCGCCGACCCGGTCGCCGTGTTGCGCGAGGTGCGCCGCGTCCTGACCCCGCATGGGTTGCTGTTCATCCAGGTGTGGCCGTTCTATGCCACCGCGCACGGCACCCATCTCGTCGACTGGTTTCCCAAGGGCTTCGCGCAGTACCTGCACAACGACGACGAGATCACCCGCATCGTGCGCGCGTCGGGAAACCAGGACATGGCCAGCGAAATGCTGGAGATCTACCGCACCCTCAACAAGATCACCGCCGACCAACTGCACGCAGCTGTGCGCGAGGCCGGCTTCAAGATCGTCAAGGTCGCGCTGACCGCCGAGAGTGTGCACATCCCGGACGAGGCCTCGCATGTCCCGCTGTCGGAGGTCGCCATCAGCGGGATCAAGCTGCTCGCCATTCCGGACCGTCGCTTGATCGACGACGAGGCCCGGGCGACCTGACGCCGATCAGGCGTCAACGTCACGAGCGTCAGGCGAGGCGCCGTCGAACGACATCGATGGAGCGGCGCACGGCGTCCTGACGAGCTGAGCCGGGTGGCACCAGTTTCGTCCGCAGCTGCGGACGGTCGATGAAGAACTTGATGCCCCTGTCGATCAGCCCTACCGTCGAGCCTCGGCGGCCGCCACTCGTCGGCAACTCGCGTAGCGCGGAGTAGCCGGCTTCGCTGCTGATGGCCAGAACGCGTGAGGCCGGACGGCCGGTCACTTCGGTGAGCACCGACATGACGTCGTCGGCCACCTTCGCCCAGGTGAAGCTCCGGCCGCGCTCCAGCAGCGCGCTGATGACCTTCTCGGCCTCCGGCGGCTGCTGCAGGAGCGTCAGCGCGACCTCAGCGGCCTTGGCCGGGTCGAACTCGTCGATCGTCGGCACGTCGACGGGCAGCACCTCGTCGAGGGAACCGCACCGCGTGGACAGGCACGCGACCCCCATGTGTGCGGCCTCGAACGGCACCAGGCCGAACCCCTCGGACGTCGTGGGGTAGAGCACCAATCCGGCGTTCTGGTACAGCCAGACCTTTTCGGGTTCGCTGACCATGCCCAGAGAGATGACGTGCGGAGCCAGCTCGGGGTGCGTGAGCAGGAACTCGGCCTCGTGGGGCAGTGACGACCCGTACGGCGGCTGCGCGCCGGCGAGCACGAGCGACCCGCGCCATCCCTGCTTCCACATCTCGCGCAGCATCTTCAGGGCGAACAGGCGGTTCTTGTGCAGGTAGGAGACCCCGAGGCAGAGCATGAACCCGCGATCGTCGTCGCTCATGCTTCCGGGTCGGATCGGGTCGGAACTCGCCAGCGTCGTGTGCTCCGTGCCGCAGAACACGACGTTGTTGGGCTTGCCGGCCGGCAAGAGGCCCTCCGCCGCCGCGGCCTGGCGCGAGTGCTCGCTGAGATAGGTCAGCCCGTCGACGGTGAATGCGGCGAGCTTGGCGAGGTCGCGGTAACGCCGCCACTGCTCATCGGTGCCGAAGTAGGCGGCATCGTGGTAGGCGATGAAGTCGAGCTGGTTCACCACGACCCGCTCGCCGGCGTTACGCAGCCAGTCGAGTTCCTTCTCCTGGTTGACCTGGTACGGCCGGTAGACGACATGCGCCGGCTTCGGCGGCGGGACGTTGGTCGAGGCCGTGGGCGAGATGACCACCTTGGGCGAGTCGCGCAGCGCCGTGGTGACGTAGCCCGGTACGACCGCGGGCGTGTGCAGGATGACCTGCGCGACGTCGGCCCGCGCGGCCAGGGCCCGGGCGGTCTCGACGACGACGATTTGCGTGCCGGCCGGCAGCGGACCGAGACACAGACCGTCGACGGCCACGGTGAGCCCGAGCAGGGACCGGCGCGCCGCGAGCAGGGCGGCGGCCAAGGTGGAATGGTCGTCGGCGGCGACCCGCTGTACCCACGTCCCGTAGTACGGATAGCGTTTCTGCACGATCAACTCGTGCTCGAGCTTGCGCTGCTCGGTCTCGGCCGAGCGCCCGAAGCTCGCGCCGCCCTTGTGGAACACGTAGACGTCGTCGGCCACGACGTGTTCGAAGCCCGCCGCGACCGCGCGCTGGCAGAAGTCGACCTCCTCGCCGTAGCCGGGCGAAAAGGCCTCGTCGAAATACCCGACGATGTCGAAGACGGCGCGCTTGACGTACGTGCAGTGCCCGATCGCAGTGGGGATCCGGGGCCGCAATTTCGGTGATCCGGCCGCGACGCGGCGGGCCGCCTCGTCGACCGACAGGGCGCCGGGAACGTTGTCGGTCGCTCGGTTCCGCTCGGGGACCGACACGATGGTGCCGTGGTTGGTGAGGGCCGTGACGGTCGCGATCGTCGACGCCGAATAGGCCGCCTCGCGCAGGCGTCCGAGCCATTCCGGCGCCACGATGACGTCGGTGTTGAGGATGACGATGTCGGCCCGGCCGGTGGCCTCGAACGCAGCATTCATCGACAGCAGGAAGCCCTGGTTGGAGATCTGCCGCAACACCACGACGTCGTGCTCGGGCGGGTTGGCGGCGAACACCTTCTCGAGGATGTCGATCGTTCGGCGATCCCATCCGGCGTCGTCGACGACGAGCAACGGCACGTCGGTGGGCGTGTTCCGGAAGAACGCCTCGTAGCAGCGCACGACTTCGTCGTAGGAGTTGAAGACCGGCACGATGACCACCGGCTGCCCGTTGTTCGGGAGCAGGCTGTTCGCCTCGTGCGGGGTTCGGGCTTGGAACAGGGTCATGCGGTCGGCAGTCCTTCCATCAGTCGCGGTTCGCTCGGCCGCGAGGTCGTGCGCAAGCGGCGGCCGGCCCGGGTTCTCCGGCTGGATCCGGGCTCACCCATCGGAGATGTCGATCTTCGGTGTCAAGGTGATGACGCCCGGGTCGGTCGATCCGCTCCGGATCTGGAACGACGCGGCTCGATCGATGCGGTGATAGTCCATGCCGTGTGCGGGGTGCACCGCAACCGTGACGAAGTACTGCCCCTCGCTGAGCGGCAGGTCGTCGAAGTCGAAGCGAATCGTGCGCGTGCCGCGTATCGGTTCGAGATCCCTCCGCTGGAGCACAGTGTTCGTACCGTACAACAACATGCCGGAACCGTCGGTGATGGCGACGCCGGCCGCCCAGTCGTCGACCGTCGCTTCGGCCACGATGTCATAGGCGATGGTGAGCGGATGGTGGGAATCGAAGACGGTGCGCGGGACCCCCGTGCTGTCGGTGATACGCACCTTTTCGATGACGATGTCGTGGCGCTGCGAGGCCTGCTCGATGCTGTCGACCTCGGAGTTCTGCTCGCGAAAGTGGCGCACCGCGTCGCTCGGTTCGCCGTCGACGACGACAATGCCTGATTCGAGCAGGACGACGCGGTCACACATCTGACGCACCTGCTCGAGACTGTGCGTCACCAGTACGATCGTGCGTCCGTCGTGCTGGAACTGTTTGATCCGGTCGAGGCACTTGCGCTGGAACGGCTCGTCGCCGACGGCCAGCACCTCGTCGACAAGCAGGATCTCGGGGTCGACGTGGACGGCGACGGCGAAGGCCAGCCGGATGTACATACCAGAGGAGTAGAACTTCACCTGCGTGTCGATGAACGGCTCGATGCCGGCGAAGTCGACGATGCTGTCGAAGTAGAGGTCGGTCTGCTTGCGGGTGAGCCCGAGGATCGACGCGTTGAGGTAGACGTTCTCGCGGCCGGTGAGGTCGGGATGGAATCCGGCGCCGAGCTCGAGCAGGGCGGCCAGCCGCCCGCGCCGCTCGACGAAGCCGCTCGTCGGCGTGAGGATCCCACCGATGAGCTTGAGCAACGTGCTCTTTCCCGACCCGTTGTGTCCGATGAGCCCGAGCGTGTGGCCGGACTGGATGTCCAGGCTCACGTTGCGCAGTGCCCAGAACTCCTCCCGGTGTTCCTTGGACCGCCGGGCGTTGACGAGCCGTTCCTTGAGCGAGTTGTCCTTGCGGATGACGAACCGTTTCGACACATCGTCGACTCGGATGACCGTGTCCGAACCCACTAGAGCTCCTGCGCGAAGTTGCCCTGCGCGCGCGAGAACACCCGCTGCGCGAACCACAGCAGGACGCTGCTTACTGCGATCAGCACGATGAGGCGCAGGTACAGGTTGCCGGTGAACTCGAACTGGGTGCCCGTGCCCTGAGGCCAGAAGAATCGCTGGAAGGACAGCACCACGGTCACCATCGGGTTGAGCAGGTAGACGTCGTAGAGCCAGCCGTGCAGGACGCTGCCGACTCGGCTGATGTAGTAGATGATCGGCGTCATCCAGAACCACAGCATGAGCACGATGGTGATGAGGTGCTGGGTGTCGCGCAGGTAGACGTTGGCCGCGGCCAGCATCAGCCCGAGCGCCGTGCCGAACAGGATCATGACGACCATCGCCAGCACCGGGTACAGGATGTTCGTCGGGTCGGGCCACTTGCCGGTTCCGATTCCGGCGATCGTGGTCGCGGCGGCGAGGATGACGAACTGGAACGCGAAGTTGACCAGGGCGGCGCCGGTCGCGGCCAGCGGGAACAGTTCGCGCGGGAAGTACACCTTCTTGATGAGCCCGGAGTTGTACACGATCGAGGTCGTCGACGTGCTCAGGATCTCGGCGAACATGCTCCAGACGGCGAGGCCGCAGAAGATGAACACGCCATAGGCCGGGACCGAGCGCCCAGCGCCGAGGAAGCGACCCATCACCAGCCAGTACACGCCGAGCTGAACCAGCGGCAGCAGGAGGCTCCACACGAAGCCGAGGACGGAGTCCTTGTACTTGATCTTGAGCTCTTTGCGGGCGAGATTGACCAGCAGCTCGCGATAGGCCCAGATCTCGCGTGCGGTCGGCCCGAAGCCGTGCAGAAAGCGCTGCGGCGCATTGACGCGACGGAGCGTGGTGTCGGGCTCAGTCGGCCCGACGACGCCGGTTGGGCTCACGTGCTCGACAACGGACATTGCTCGCATCCATGGATTTCGATCAAGGACAGGACGCCGGGTTCACCGCGAGTGCGGCGCAGGCGCGCCGAACGCCCAGGGCCAGCCCGTCGTACGACCTCTGAACGATACCGTCCGGGCTGGAACCGGCCTGCCTCTCTCCGTGCGCGGCCAGGTTGCCGAGCGGATCGGGCCGGGATCACACGCGGCGTCAGACTCGGGCGAGGTCGGCGTCGACCATGCGATGGACCACGTCCTCGAAGGATGCCGACGGCGTCCAGCCCAGCATCGCGCCGGCTCGCGTGGCGTCTCCGCGCTGCTCGACGGCATCGCCCAAACGAGTGAGAGCCGCCTCGACCTCCACCCATTGCGTCCAATCCGCGATGCCGGCATGGGTGAAGGCGGCCTCGACGAAGTCGCGTACCGAGTGGGAGATGCCGGTTGCCAAGACGTAGTCCTGAGCCTCGTCGTGGCGGATCGCTCGGATCAGCCCGTCGACGTAGTCCGGCGCCCAGCCCCAGTCGCGGCGAGCGTCCAGATTGCCCAGCGCCAGAGTCTGCTGGGCGCCGTGGGCGATCCGGGCCGCGGCCAGGGTGATCTTGCGCGTGACGAAGGTCTCCGGCCGGCGTGGTGATTCGTGGTTGTAGAGGATGCAGGCCGTGGCGAACAGCCCGCGGCGGCGGTAGACGTCGACCAGGTGGTGGGCGAACGCCTTCGATGCGCCGTAAGGGGTGTGTGGCCGGATCGGCGTGTTCTCGTCCTGGGGTGAAACCGCGGGAGCGCCGAAGATCTCGGCGCTGGAAGCGTGCGCGACGCGTACCTGCGCGCCGTGGCGCTCCTGCAGGCTCCACGCCGCCTCGAGCAGCCCGGCGGCGCCGAGTCCGTTGACCGCCGCGGTGAGTACGGGGGCCTGCCAGGACAGGGCCACGGAACTAATGCCGCCCAGGTTGTAGATCTCGCTCGGGCGGACCTCATCGAGCACCGCGGACAGGCGCGACGCGTCGCCCAGGTCGCCTTCGTGCAGGACGACTTCGGGCGTGCGTTCCATCAGTTCGGCCCGGGCGTGGTCGGGGGAATGCACCAGGCCGTGGACCTGCCAGCCCTCGCCGACGAGACGCTCCGCGAGGTAGCCACCGTCCTGGCCGGTGATCCCGGTGACGAACGCGGTCTGCATCCGGTGATCAGTTCCCGTCGATGCGGTGCAACACGCGCTGCTCCTGCAGGTCCGCCTCGACCATCATCTCTGGCAATTCGGCGAAGGTGACCTTCGGCGTCCAGCCGAGTTTCTCCCGCGCCTTGGTCGAATCGCCCACGAGCAGGTCGACCTCGGCCGGACGGAAGAAACGCGGATCCTGCTCGACGTACTTCGTCCAGTCGTCGATGTTGACGTAGCGGAACGCGATGTCGAGGAACTCGCCGATCGAGTGGGTCTCCCCCGTCGACACGACGTAGTCGTCGGCCTCTTCCTGCTGGAGCATCAGCCACATCGCCTCGACGTAATCGCCGGCGAATCCCCAGTCGCGTTTGGCGTCGAGATTGCCGAGCGTGATCTTGTCCTGCAGGCCGAGGGCGATCCGAGCGACGGCTTGGCTGATCTTGCGGGTGACGAACTCAGGTCCGCGGCGGGGCGACTCGTGGTTGAACAGGATTCCCGACGAGGCGTGCATGCCGTAGGACTCGCGGTAGTTGATGGTCATGTAATGGCCGAACACCTTCGCCACGCCGTACGGCGAGCGAGGCCACAGCAGCGTGGTTTCCGACTGCGGAACGGCCTGCACCTTGCCGAACATCTCCGAGCTCGACGCCTGGTAGAAGCGGACCTTGCCGATGTCGTCACCGCACCAGATGCGGGTCGCCTCGAGGACGTTGAGCACGCCCTGGCCGGTGACCTCCGAGGTCAGGCGGGCATTCTCCCAGGAATACGCGACGAACGAGATCGCACCGAGGTTGTAGATCTCGTCGGGCTGGGCCTGCCCGAACGCGTGCATGAGGCTGGACAGATCGGTGAGGTCGCCGGTCAACAGCTTGACGTCCGGCACGACCTCCTCGACGAGACTCCGTTTCGGGTTGTTCTGACCCCGGAGGAGCCCGTAGACCTCGTAGTTCTTGGACAACAGCAACTCGGCGAGGTAGAGCCCGTCCTGCCCAGTAATGCCTGTGACGAGGGCGCGAGGCATATAAACCTTTCGTGACAGCTGGAGTGCCTCGGGACGCGAGGCGCCGACAACGCTACCGGTGCCCGGGAATCGTTGCGCCGCCGACCGGGTTAACGCAGACGTGACAATGACAGTAGAGATCTGGTCCGACGTGGTCTGCCCGTGGTGCTACGTCGGAAAGCGCCGGTTCGAACGCGCCTTGGCCCGTTTCGACCACCGCGGCGAAGTCGAACTGGTGTGGCGCAGCTTCGAGCTCGACCCGTCCGCCCCCGCAAGCGGGCCGGACCAGGGCCGCTACGCCGATCGGCTCGCCGACAAGTACGGGAGCTCGGTCGAGCAGGCCCAGGCCATGCTCGACCAGATGACCGCGACGGCGGCGCAGGAGGGTCTGGACTTCCGCTTCGATCTCGCCCGCCCCGGCAACACCTTCGACGCCCACCGGCTGCTGCACCTCGCCGCCGAGCACGGTATTCAGGACGCGCTCAAGGAGCGCCTGGACCGCGCCACGTTCACCGAGGGCTCCCCACCCTCAGACCACTCCGCGTTGCGGGGGCACGCCGTGGAGGTCGGGCTGCCGGCCGAGGCGGTCGACGCCGTACTGGCCTCGGACCGCTATGCCGACGCCGTTCGCGCCGACGAGGAGCAGGCTCTCGAGTACGGCATCACCGGCGTCCCGTTCTTCGTGATCGACGGCCGCTACGGCATTTCCGGCGCGCAACCGGCCGACGTCGTCCTGCAGACACTGGACACCGCGTGGTCCGAGCGCTCCCGGTTCACCGTTCTCACCCCGGGTGACGCCGGCCCGGGCTGCGAGGGCGATTCCTGCGCGGTGTGACGTCGGTCCGACGCCGAGATCGCCGAGCGCCGGACGCTAGCCGGCGCTCACCAAGGTGAGGGTGCAGGGCGATTTCACGAACCGTTGACGGCCATACGTAACAGTCCCCACACGGCACCTTGACGAGACCAGCAATCGCCTCGGCCGCTAGAGCTTGGGGGGTCACGATGAGTTCACGCTCCGGAATTCCCGCTACCGGGTATGCGAGGTGGCCGCTTGCCGGGACGACAATCCGGCCGACACACGGCAGCGTGATACCTGGCCGTGATGGGCATCACGTGGATGGGATCGCTCAACCCATTCGGGCTGGCGCGAGCCACAGGCGACCACCAGCAGCCTGAGCGAATCGAGGAGCACAACCATGGTCACGACAAGCACCGCCGTCGCGAACACTGCCAACGAGGACGGCGTAGACGCCGCCGCCGGTCGCCTCTACGCCGCCGAATGCGCACTACACGTCGCCCACCAGACCCACGTCGACGCGTGGATCGAAGCCGCGAGCGACAGGCTGCACGAGGCCGTTGCGACGCACCTCGCGGCCGTCGTCAGGCAAGACGCCACGCATCGCGACGATCACTAGTCACCGCCCGCGCACCTTCTACGGCACCGCCGCCCCGGCGCGGAGCCGGGTACCGCGACTTCGAAAGCTGAGTGGACCGGCCCGCTACCGGTCCGCCCCGAGCACGCTCGCCTCGCGGATCACGTCGAGCGCGCGGATCAGGTCGTTGATTCCGACCCGGCCGTCGACAGAGGTGCTGCGGGCCCAGTACTCGAGATCCGCTGTGACCGCGGTGGCCGTCATCCGGCTGGCATGCTCCGGCGTCAGCTTGTGGGGATCGTCCATCCTGACAGCGTCGCGCGATGTGCCCGCCACCGCACTACCGCCACCGCCCGTCGCGCCTGCCTGCTGACCGAGCTCCCGCGTTCCTGCTGGCGGGTAGTTGCAACTCAGGAGCCGGCCAGAGCGGCCAGGCCGCCGGCATCGAGACGCCAGGCCGTCCAGCCCTGGCGCGGCGCGCCACCGTGCCGGCGATAGAAGCCGTGCGGCCCGGGCTGTCCGTCGGCGTCTCCGCGCTCGAGCGCGTCCAGGACCTCCCAATCGAGCCTGGTGTACCCGCGCTCGACACAGATTCGAGCGAGCTCGCGCAGCAGGCTCGCGCCGTGTCCGCCGCGGCGCGCACCCGCCCCGACAATCAGGTCGACTAGGTGGATGCCGTGTCGTCCGGTCCAGGTCGAGAACGAGACCGACCAGACAGCGGCCCCGACGACGTGCCCGTCCTCCTCCGCGACGTGCGCGAAGACCTGCGGGTGCTCGGCGAACAGGGCCCGCCGGAGATCGTCCTCGCTGCTCTCGACCGCGTCGGGTTCGAACTCGTAGACGGCCAGCTCGTGGATCAGCCTCATCAGCGCCGGGACGTCGTCGGGTTCGATCGGTCGCACCACCGTCCGGACGCTACCGCGGAGGTGGCGAGCACCCATCGAAGGTCGGAGCAGTCGAGACGTAGTCGTCACCGGATGCCGACCTGGTCGAGTGCGCTCTGCAGCGATTGCTGGTATCCGTCCGACGTGTAGCTGGCGCCCGACACAATGTCGATGCGGGCACTCTGAGCGGCGAGAGTCTCCTGCAGCAAGATCGGGCCGGCAGCATTGTTGATCTCCTGCGAACGCCCGTCGTATGCCGTCAACTGCAGAAACTTGGCGTTGGTGATCTGCTTGCTGCTGCCGCTTATTCGGACGGTGACCTGAACCTGCACCATGCCGTACTGGGTTTGGATCGCCGATCCGGCGACGGTCTTCGTCGTCGCGGTGGCGGCGGATGTCGCCTTCTTCTTCGTCGTGCCGGGAGCGGGGGGCGCGCTGACCGAATGGCTCGTTTGCGGGGAGGAGCTCGGCGGGAGTGCGACCGCGGGCAGCGCCCCACCCGCGACCGGATGACCGTTCGACTTGAAGCTCAGCAGCGCGACGAGCCCCAGCGCCGTGCCGGTGATGGACAACAGGATGCGTTTCATCTCATGCCCCTAGAACACGAACGATTCGTTGTGGATATGCCGGCGCGGCACGCCGACGACCTTCAGCGCTTTCGTGGCGGCCGCGGTCATCGGGTCGGGCCCGCACAGGTAGACGTCGTAGTCCCGGAGGTCGGGAATCAGCCGCTTGAGCGAGGTCGCCGACAGATGGTCACGTTCGTCCGGACGAGGCGGTCCGACCAGGTAGTGCACGGCGGCGCGGCGCCGGTGCGCGATCGGATCGAGCTCGTCGCGGAAGACGATGTCGGTGGCCTTGTTGACCCGGTAGAGCAGGGTGATGTCACCGCGCCGCGCCGGCAAGGTCTCGAACAGCGCCCGCAAGGGAGTGATGCCGACGCCACCTGCGATGAGAAGCACCTTGCGGCGCTGCCGACGAGCGGCGGTGAACGAGCCGTAGGGTCCCTCAGCGAGGACGCTCGTGCCCGGACGAAGGTGTTCCAGCGCGGCGCTGTGGTCGCCGGCAACCTTCACGGTGATGCGCAGCCGGTCCCGACGCACCGGCGCCGACAAGGAGTACGGGTTCGCCGCCCACCACATTCCGCGGGTCAGGAATCGCCACCGGAAGAACTGCCCGGGCTCGGCCCGCAGGTCGTCCAGCCGTCGCCCGGTGATGTACACGGAGACGATGTCGGCGCTCTCCCGGCGCACCTCGACGACCCGCAGCCGGTGCCGCAGCGCCGCCCGGACCGGCGCCAGAAGGCGGTACCAGATCAAGACAGCGGCGACCACGATGTACAGCGCCGACCACAGCACCCGCGCGGACGCATTGCTCACGAAGTCCGCGCCGGTCGCGAACTGATGGGCGAAGGCCAGCGCGATCGCCAGATATGTGTACAGATGGAGGTAATGCCAGGTCTCGTACTTCATCCGGCGGCGCGCCGCGCGAGCGGACACAGCTCCGACGACGACCAGCAGGCCGAGTGCGACGGTCGCCATCATGACGTCGGGGTACGCGGTGAGCAGGTCTCCGGTCTGATGCACCAGACCGCTGTGCGCGGTGACGGCGTATCCCCAGATGATCAACAAGGTGTGGACGACGGCCAGGCTCACCGTGTACCGCCCGCCACTTGCGTGCCAGCGGACCAACCGGTCCGTACCCAGGCGACGCTCCAAGGCCGGCACCCGGGCCATCAGCGCAAGCAGCACCACGACCGCGTAGCCGTCCAGCAGGCCGGTGATCCGCCCCGCGTTGGTCAGCCAGTCACCGAACCCGTGGATGAAGATCGTGTCGTTCCACCACAGCACGAGGACCGCGACTGCCCCGGCGCCGATGGTTGCGAGGGCGAGCTCGGGCGCGATGTCCGGGGCAGACCGCCCGGGCGGGGTGACGCGGGCAGCCCGAGAGGTCACCGGCGCCGCCACACCAAGGAGCATGGGCACCCAATTTCTGGAAAGGCTCTGAACGACCTGTGAGGCGGCTCGGCAGAGCCGCTTGAGAGCGGATACACAGCTAACGTGCGCATTCTGTCGCCGTGAGCAGAACCCCGGCGGACGCGGAGCAGATCCCACTCGTGCGCACCGACGGCTCGCCGATGCGTGTCCTCGTCGTGGATGACGAAGCGAGCCTCGCCGCAGTTCTGGCCAAGATGCTGCGCTTCGAGGGTTGGCATACCCGGGTCGCCAACGACGGCATGAGTGCGGTCAGTGCCTGCCGACAATTCGAACCCGACGCGGTGATCCTGGATGTGATGCTTCCTGACATCGATGGATTCGAGGTCCTTCGCCGGATCCGCGCGACGAACCCGCACGTGTGCGTGCTGTTCCTCACTGCGCGGGCTACCGTTGCTGACCGCATCGCCGGTATCACCGTCGGCGGCGACGACTACGTCACGAAGCCATTCAGCCTGGAGGAGGTGCTGGCCCGGCTCCGCGGCCTCGTTCGCCGAGCCGGCCTGGGCCGCTTGGACGAAACGCCGCGGCTCGTCGTCGGCGACCTGGCGATGGACGAGGACGCACATGAGGTCCGCCGTAGCTCCGACCTCATCGATCTGACCGCGACCGAGTTCGAGTTGCTGCGCTACATGATGCGTAACCCGCGCCGCGTGTTGTCGAAGGCGCAGATGCTCGACCACGTCTGGAGCTACGATTTCGGCGGCCGGGCCCACGTCGTCGAGCTGTACATCAGCTACTTGCGCAAGAAGATCGACAACGGCCGCCCGCCGATGATCCACACCGTCCGGGGTGTCGGGTACGTGCTCAAGCCGGCGTCGTGAAGCAGCGGCTGGCACGCCTGAGTCTGCTCACCCGGATCATCGCAGTGCTCGTCGCGCTGCTACTAGTCACGTGTGGAGTCGTCGCCGTGGTCAGCGCCGTCGCGCTGCACAAGTTCCTCATCCATCGGCTGGACCAACAACTGGCCGACGCCGGCCAACGCTATGCCGTCGTGCTCGAGCATCCCGGGGACCACGACACCGACGACGCCCAGTTCGCGTTCGTGATCGGGCAGCCGACGGGGACGCTCGGTGCGCGTGTGGCAGGAGGAACCGTCACGGCAGCGGGAGTCGTCGGCCGTCCGACCACGTTGTCGACGGACGTGCGCGCAGTTCTCGCGCATCTGACGGACAGCGCAAAACCACAAACCGTCGCGCTGCCCGGACTCGGCGACTATCGGCTCGTCGCCGCCCCCGGTCGCGACCGCGACGTGTTGATCACCGGCCTGCCGGAGCGTCCGGTCGACGAGACGACCAGCCGCTTGGCGACCATCGAAGCGATCGTCTTCGGCGCCGCCCTCCTGCTTGCGGCGGGGACGGGTGTGGTGTGCGTGCGCCTCTCACTGCGGCCCCTGCGGCGCGTCGCTGGAACCGCTCATCGAGTATCGGCCCTGCCACTGGCCAGCGGCGCGGTGTCGATGCCCGAGCGGGTACCGAACCCCGCGCCCGACACGGAGGTGGGACAAGTCGCCGGCGCCTTGAACCAGATGCTCGAGCACGTCGAATCGTCCTTGGAGCAGCGGCACGCGAGCGAGGACAAGCTGCGGCACTTCGTCGCCGACGCCAGCCATGAACTACGCACGCCGGTTGCCGTCATCGTCAGCCACGCCGAGTTCGTCCTGCACACCGCGCCCGACCTGTCCGCCGACGTGCAGCAGGCGGTCGCGCGGATAGCCGCCGAAGCCGGTCGCATGGGACGACTTGTCGACGATCTGCTTCTACTCGCCCGACTCGACGCCGACCGTCCACTCGACCAGACCGACGTAGACCTGACCCGGATAGCCCTCGATGCAGCAGGTGACCTGCGCCGAACCGCGTCCGACCATCGATGGCAGCTCGACCTGCCTGAGGAACCGTTGATCGTGCGCGGTGACGAGCATGCCCTGCATCAGGCGCTCACCAACCTGCTCACCAACGCAGCAACGCACACGCCGGCGGGCACGACTGTGACGGTGGCCGTCGTCCCGGCCGGACCCGACGGCACCGTACACATCACGGTGCGCGACGACGGGCCCGGCATCCCAGCCGAAGTGCTGCCGCACGTGTTCGAGCGGTTCTCACGGGGCGACCACGCCCGCTCGCCGTCATCGAGCAACGCCGGACTCGGCCTGTCGATCGTCCAAGCAATCATCGAGGC
>JAOPVG010000060.1 GCA_025966255.1 Jatrophihabitans sp. | reverse complement strand
CAACGCGGCCACACACGCGTGGAGCGACTGGATGACCTGGGGGTTCCTGGCCGCCGGCGCACTCGTTCTGTTGGCGTTCGTCCTCTGGCAGGCGCGGGCGAGGCACCCTCTGCTGCCGCTACGCGTGCTGGCCGACCGCAACCGCGGCGCCGCCTTCGTCACCGTGTTCATCGCCTCGGCCGGCATGTTCGGCGTGTTCCTCTTCCTCACCTACTACCTGCAGGGCACGCTGGGCTACTCGCCGGTCAGAAACGGCGTCGCCTTCCTGCCGATGGTCGGTGCGCTGATGGTGATGGCGCAGCTGTCCACCAACCTGCTCATACCGCGCATCGGCCCCAAGGTGATCGTGCCCATCGGCCTGCTCGCCGCTGCTGGCGGCATGGCCTGGCTGACCGGCCTCGGCCTGCACAGCAGTTACGCGGCCCACGTGCTGCCGGGCCTCGTGCTGCTCGGTGTGGGCCTCGGCCTCTCGATGCCGGCGGCATTCAGCCTGTCCACCCTCGGCGTCGAGATGGCCGATCAAGGGGTGGCCTCGGCCACGTTGAATACCACGCAGCAGATCGGGGGGTCGATCAGCACGCCGTTGCTCAACACCCTGGCCGCCAGCGCCGCGAGCAGCTACGCCGTGAGCCACCTGACCAACCCGCTGGTCCAGGCGGACGCGGCGCTGCACAGCTACGCCACCACCTACTGGTGGTCGGCCGGCTTGTTCACCGTCGGCTCGCTCGTCACGGTGCTGCTGTTCCGGCGCCAGCGCTCAAGCCGGTGACCTCGGCCGGGCAGCTGTTCGGTCGCGATCCCCGCCATGGCCCGCTGCCTCGGCTGCTGCTGATCCTGACGGTGGTCACCGGGTTGGTCGACGCCGTGAGCATCCTGCGCCTCGGCCGGGTGTTCGTGGCCAACATGACCGGGAACATTGTCTTCACCGGCTTCGCGCTCGTGGGGGCGCCCGGCTTCTCGCTCACTGCCTCACTGTTCGCCCTGGTCGGATTCATGGTCGGCGCCGTCGCGGGCGGGGTGCTGATCGACCACAGAGGGCACGACCGGGCGCTGCTGCTCAGTGGCGGCGCCAGGTGCGAACTCGTCGCGGTCGTCGCAGCAACCGCCGTGGCCGCCTCGGCCGGCACCACCCTCACCAGCGCGGCCGCCGACGCCATCGCGGCACTGCTCGCGATCGCCATGGGAGTGCAGAATGCGGTCGCCCGGCGCCTCGCAGTGCCCGACCTGACCACCACCGTGCTCACCATGACTCTCACCGGACTAGCCGCGGACCTGCGCTCCCGAAACCGCGAACCGGCGCTGCTGAGACGGTTGGCCGCGGTGACCACCATGCTCGGCGGCGGCGTGATCGGTGCCTGGCTCGTCCTGCACACCAGCGTGCCGGTGACCCTCGGCGTCGCGGCCGCCATACTGCTGATCGTGACCGCGGGCATCGCGGTCGCCCGCCGCCACCCCGGCGACTGGCGCAGCCCGGTCACGAACCGCTAGGCGTTGCGCCGTTCTCGCTGAGCGGGAGCTCCACGTGCACACCGGTCCCCGCTCCGCGCGGGCTGTCGAGGGTGATCCGGCCACCGAGCGCCTCGACGCGGTCTTTGAGGCCGACCAGACCGGGACCGCGGCTGAAGTCGGCGCCACCGACGCCGTTGTCGCGAACCGAGACGCGCAGAACCTGGTCGGCGGCTTCGACCGCGACCGTGATGGTCGAGGCCTGGGCGTGCTTGGCCGCGTTGGTCAAGGCCTCGGAGACGAGGTAGTACGTGTTCACCTCGAGCCGCTCGGACAGCCGTCCCTCCGGACACGCCGTGAGGTCGACGGTGATCGGGAAGCGGCGCGCGAGTATGCGCAGGGCCGGACTGAGACCGCCCTCGGCCAAGATCGCGGGGTGGATGCCCCGGGCGATCTCGCGCAGCCCCTCGACGGCTTCCTTCAGCTGGGAGGCGATGTCGTCGAGTTCCGCGCCGAGTTCGTCAGCTCCAGGGGGCACCGCCGCCTGGGCCGCGCGCAGCTGCAGCGCGGCTGAGACCAGGCTTTGCTGGGCGCCATCATGCAGGTCGCGTTCGATGCGGCGGCGCGTCTGGTCGGCAGCGGCGACGATCCGGGCGCGGGAGGCGGTCACTTCGGTGTGCGCCTCGGCGTTCGCGATCGCCGTCGCGACGAGCTCGGTGAAGTCGGCCAGCCGTTGCTCGGTGTCTGCCGGAAGCGGTCCGCTCAGCGATGCAGCGACCATTGCCCCCCAGATATGGCCGCCGACCGCGATTGGAGCGTAAACAGCGCACCGGATTCCGGCGCCCCGGATCATCTCGGGCACCTTGGTCGACTTCAGGTCGTCCGCGTCGAGGCGCGCCGCGCGGCCGGTCTGCCTCACCGAGGCGAGGACGGGGTAGGCGTTGCCGTTGGTGCGCGCCCCGGATTCGAACTGCGCCATCCCGTGGCCGGCCATGAAGGTCGCCTCCCCGTCCGGCTCGAACCGCCAGATGGCCGTGAGGTCGCCGCCGAAGAGCGTGCCGACCTCCTCGGCCACCGCTGCGAACACGAGGTCCGGCCCGACTCCGCGCGCGACGAGCGTTGCCACCCGCCGCAACGCCGACTGCTCCTCCGACAGGCGCTCCGACTCCTGCGCCGCTCGCCGGAGACGGCCGGCCAAGTCGCCTACCACCACCCCCGCAACAAGGAACACGCCCAACGCGAGCGCATTGTGCAGGTCGGTCAGTCCGAACGTGAAGACGGGAGGAACGAACAGGAACACGTAGACCGTCACGCTCAAGATCGACGTCACTGCCGCTAGGCCGGTCCCCCAAACAATGGCCACAGCCAGGACCGGGAGCAGATAGAGGTACAACGGCGGAAAGTACGGCTTCAGCGGGACAACGAGGGCGCTGGTCACAGCCACCATCACCACGCTGGCCAGCAGTCCACGCAACCAGCGGGGAGTGGGCGGACTCACCCGGCGCAGTGTCATCTCATGCATCCTCTAGCGAAACGCTAACTGATGCGGCTTGCTGCCGACCGCGGGCACCATCCGGAAACACCTTTCCTGGGACCAAAAGGTCAACTTCTGATGTGGGCCGGCCGAGAGCTATCGCGTCCCCGGTAGCCGCGAGTTAGGGTGAAATGCTCAGGGGGTTAGCGATGCTGCGTAAGGCATTCCTCGGCTGGCCGGCGGTGCGCCAGCTCACCGGGCCGGACCATCTCGGCCGCGGGGCAGCCGCACGCTCACCCAAGACCGCCGAGCACGTCGCCCGCACCGAAACCGCCGACCGTGTCGTGCAGAGTGTCTGCCCGTACTGCGCCGTCGGCTGTGGGCAGCGGGTGTTCGTCAAGGACGAGCGGGTCGTCCAGATCGAAGGTGACCCGGACTCCCCCGTTTCCCGGGGCCGGTTGTGCCCCAAGGGCGCGGCCAGCGAGCAGCTCGTCAATTCCCCCACCCGACAGACCAAGGTGCTCTACCGCCGTCCGTACGGCACCGAATGGGAATCACTCGACCTCGACACCGCGGTCGACATGATCGTCGACCGCATCATCGACACCCGGGCGCGCACCTGGCAGGACCGCGACGAGAACGGCCAGTACGTTCGCCGCACGCTCGGCATCGCCGGGCTCGGCGGCGCGACGCTGGACAACGAAGAGAACTACCTCATCAAGAAGCTCTTCACGGCCATGGGCGCGATACAGATCGAGAACCAGGCCCGCATTTGACACAGCGCCACCGTTCCCGGTCTGGGAACTTCTTTCGGTCGCGGCGGAGCGACCAACTTCCTGCAGGACCTCGCGAAGGCTGACTGCATCGTCATCCAGGGCTCGAACATGGCCGAGTGCCATCCGGTCGGCTTCCAATGGGTGATGGAGGCGAAGCTGCGAGGGGCGAAGGTCATCCACATCGACCCGCGCTTCACCCGCACTTCGGCGATGGCCGACACGTACGTCCCGCTGCGCGCCGGCAGTGACGCCGCGTTCCTCGGCGGAGTCATCAACTACATCCTCGAGAACGAGAAGTACTTCGCCGACTACGTTGTCGCCTACACCAACGCCGCGGCGATCCTGCGCGAGGACT
>JAOPVG010000058.1 GCA_025966255.1 Jatrophihabitans sp. | reverse complement strand
TCTGTTTCGCCGTGTCGACCGCGGTCGGAGCGCCCGGATTCGCCGGCGGGATGTAGCCGGTGTCGGCGACCTTCGGCAGGGCACCGGTCGTGATGCCGAGCGGGATGCCGGTGATCGGAACGCCGCGGCGGTAGGCGTCGGCCAGCGCGAGCACCTGGGCGAGGTACTGGTCGGAGTGGTTGTAGGTCAGCACACCGGCGACCTGGCCGGCGTGGGTGCGCAGGTTGCCGCCGGCCGCGCACAGATAGCGCGCGGAGCCGAGTGCGGCATCGTTGATGTTGAAGATGTCGGCGTTGCCGTCGCCGTTCGCATCGGCGCCGTAGCTGCCCCACGTGGACGGGATGAACTGCATCGGACCGAGGGCGTGCGCGAATTTGGTGTCCCCGGCGAGCTGGGCCCCGTTGCCCGGCGCGGGGATGAAGTCCCAGTGCACGCCGTCGAGGGCCGGTCCGATGATCCGCGGGGTGGACGTGCCGTCCGCGTGCAGCTGGGCGCCACCGAAGCGGCCATGATCGGATTCCTCGCGGCCGATCCCGGCGAGCAGGGCCCAGTCGATACCGCAACTCGGTTGGACGTTGCCCATGCGTGCCGCGGCGACGCGGTAAGCGTTGAGCGCGACCTTGGGGATGCCGTTCGCGGCCAACCCGCTGATGACGCCGTGGTTGACCGGCGCCTGGACCTTCACGTGGGTCGGCTGGCGCTTGAGCGTCTTGCGCACCGCGGGCGCCGGTGGGCCGATCGACAGGTTGACCGATGGCACGACGGCCGGTGCGGTTGTCGTCGGCGGCGCGGGCGCGGGATGCCCGGCCACTTGGGCTCCGGCCAGCGGAGTGGTGATGCTGGCGATGACGAACAGGGCCACGCCGGCGGCGATGACGCCGATGGAGGCGTGCTGCACATTATGTGGATTGCGCCGCAGTGCGGCCAGCAGACCCGGGACCCGGATCGTCTCGTCACCGATCTGAATGAGCCCACCCGTCGGCTCGGGGTACCGACGCCGCTCGCGGTGTCCGCGGCGCTCGGTTTGCTCGATCGACGAAGCCTGCTCGGAGGCCGCCAGCAGATCGACGCGGGGGAGCGGGCGCCGCGCGGGGGCGGGCTCGGCGGGCAACTCGGGTGCGACGTCTCCCGGCTTCCGGACGGCGCGCGGCGAGGGCCGCGGCCGATCGGGAGGCGGGGCAGGCTGCATTGTCGAAGCTCCGGTGAGTTGGGCTAGGTAGGTGGTTCAACGAAGTCGTAGCGCTCGAGGTGACGAGCCTCAGTCTGTTAGTAGCGCGTTAGGTTTCTCGCGTCAAGGCTTCGACCGGTCAAGCTCCGAGATCCGCCTCGCGGGCGCGCATGGCTCGCAGGATGTCGGCCCGACCTTCGCTGACGAGTCGGCGCAGGGGCGCCGGCACGTCCTCCTCGGCCAGGAACGCGTCAGCTGCGGCGACGGTGTCCGGTCCGATGGTGGAGGTCCAGGTCGGGAAGAGCCCGACGACGACGTTCTTCGCGAGCTCGTTCGTCCGCCGCTCCCACACCTCGCGGATGTCGGCGAAATAGCGCTGCACGTACGGGGCGACCAGGTCGCCCTGCGTGGGATGGGCGAAGCCGGCGATGACCGCTTCCTGCATCGCGTTGGGCAGTGAGCTGTCGTCTACGGCGAGCCGCCAATCCTCGGCCTTGGCCTCCGCGGTGGGCTGAAGCGCGCGGGCGGTCGCGGCATGGCGCTGACCGGCCGCGGACGGGTCGCGCTCGAGCTCGGCCTCGATCTCGTCCAGACCGACGACACCCAGGGCCGACAGCGTGAGCACGATCGACCAGCGCAGCTCGTCGTCGACCGCCAGCCCGGCGACTTGGGTGCTGCCGTCGAGCAAGCCCTGGATGAAGGCGATGTGCTCGTCGGTCCGCGCGGACCCGAGCAGGGCGTGGGCCCAGGCGAGCTGGTGGTCGGAGCCGGGCGCTGCGGCCTGCAGCGCCGACAGCGCGGCATCGGCCAGGGCGGCGTAGCCCTGCGGCGCCCACTGGGGGTCGGCATAGATCTCCAGCGCCCGCATCGTCTGCCGGGTGAGTGACTGCATGACGCCGATGTCGGTCTCGTGCTCGGCGCCGGCCACGACGAGGGCCACGTAGTCGCGAGTGGGCAGTTCACCGTCCCGCGTCATGTCCCACGCCGACGACCAGCACAGCGCGCGGGCGAGCGGCGACTCCAGCTTGGCGATGCCGCCGCTGCGCAGGGTCGCGAGGCTGACGTCGTCGAGGCGCAGCTTGCAGTAAGTGAGGTCGTCGTCGTTGACGAGGAGCAGCGGCGGCCGCTTCTTCCCGATCAGGTCGGGCACGGCGGTGCGCTCGCCGGTGACGTCGAGCTCGACGCGCTCCATGCGCACGAGCTGGCCGTCGTGTTCCTCGTACAGCCCGATCGCGAGCCGGTGCGGGCGCAGTGTGTTGGACGCGGCGACGTCGGTCGGCGCCGACTGTACGATCTCGAACTGGCTGAATGCTCCGGACGGGTCGAGCGTGAACTCGGCGCGCAGGGTGCTGATGCCTGCTGTCTCGAGCCACAGCTTCGACCAGTCGCCGAGGTTGCGGCCCGACGACTTTTCCAGCGCGCGCAGCAGGTCGGCGAGCGTGGTGTTGCCGTAGGCGTGCTCGGCGAAGTAATCGCGAAGGCCGGCCAGGAACGAGTCGACGCCGACGTAGGCGCCGAGCTGCTTGAGCACGCTGGCGCCCTTGGCGTAGGTGATGCCGTCGAAGTTCACCTCGGCGGTCTGGACATCCGGGGCGTCGGTGGCGATGGGATGGGTCGACGGGAGCTGGTCCTGGCGGTAGGCCCAGGTCTTCTCGGCATTGGCGAAGGTCGCCCAGGCGTCCTTCCACCGCGTGGCGCTGGTCTGGCATAGCACCGACGCGTAGGTGGCGAACGACTCGTTGAGCCAGAGGTCGTCCCACCAGCGCATCGTGACGAGGTCGCCGAACCACATGTGCG
>JAOPVG010000042.1 GCA_025966255.1 Jatrophihabitans sp. | reverse complement strand
GGCATCGCGATCGAGCCGATGACCTGCGCGCCGAACGCCTTCAACTCCGGTGCCGGGCTGATCGTGCTCGAGCCCGGCGGCGCCTGGGCCGGCAGCTGGGGCATCACCCCGATCTAGTGGAGTGACGCGTCATTTCGCGGCCTGGTAGCGAGCCAGTGCCTCCTGCCGCTCGACGGCGTGGTCGACGATCCGCTCCGGATAGTCGGCCGGCGGATCCGCGAGCGCCCACGGCTCGTGCACAGCCTTGCCCTCGACGGCGCGCAACTCCGGCACCCAGCGACGTACATAGGTCCCGTCCGGATCGAACTTCTGCCCCTGCAGCACCGGGTTGAACACGCGGTAGTACGGCGCCGGGTCAGTGCCGGTCCCCGCAGTCCACTGCCAACCGTGCTGGTTGCTCGCCAGATCGCCGTCCACCAGGTGCCGCATGAAGTGCCGCGCACCGTGCTGCCACTCGATGTGCAGGTCCTTGACGAGGAAGGACGCCACGATCATCCGGAGCCGGTTGTGCATCCAGCCCTCGCCCAGCAACTGCCGCATGCCGGCGTCGACGATCGGATATCCGGTGCGTCCCTCCCGCCAAGCCGTGAACGCCGTAGACGTGGGCCGCGCGTAGTCCATGGCCGCCAGCTGCGGTTGGAAGTACTCGCGCGCGGACGCGGGCCAGGCGTAGAGCACGGCGGCGTAGAACTCACGCCAGGCGATCTCCTGGCGGAACGTGTCGTCGCCCGGACCCAGATCGTGCAGCATCGTGCGCGGATGGATGCAGCCCCACTTCAGGTACACCGACATGCGGGACGTGCGGTCGAGGTCGGGCCGGTCGCGGCTCTCCGGATACGACGCCAGATCCCTTGTGCGGTAGGCCTTCCAGGTCTTGAGGGCAGCGTCCTCGCCGGCGTCGGGGAGCGTCAGTCCGGCCGGCAACGCCGGGTCGGCCGGGATGTCCACGCTGGCGAGATCGGTGCGCCAATCGACCCGACCGGTGATCGCGAGAGCGGGCGCGCGCCACTCGTGCGACATCCACGCCCGGTAGAACGGCGTGTAGACCGTGAACGGCTTGCCGTCGCTCTTCGTCACGCGACCCGGCGCGACGGCGTACGGCGAGCCGGTGCGCACCAATGGCACGTCGCCCAACGCCGTCGCGACCGCCTCGTCCCGCGCGCGCCCGTACGGGCCGAAGTCAGCGCTGACGTGCACCGCGTCGGCGCCGGACTCACGCACCACCCCCGGCACTGCGTTCACCGGGTCACCGCGGCGGACGATCAGCCGCCCGCCGCGCGAGCGCAGGTCGGCGTCGAGAGCGCGCAGGGTGCGGTAGAGGAACGCAACCCGCGGGGCGCCGGCCGGCTTGAGCAGGGCCGGGTCGAGCACGAACAGCGCGACAACCGGCCCGTCCTTCGCCGCCGCATGTAACGCCGGGTGGTCGCGCAGCCGCAAATCGCGCCGCAACCACAGGACCGATGTCACGCCGGGCAGTCTGCCCCGTGACGCTCGGCCGGTATCCGGGGACACTGGACACGTGACTGAATCCGATGATCTCTACGTAGGCGGCGTGGTCGGCCACGACCAGGTCGACCCGTCCGACTCGCTGACCGGCGACAACACCGCAGATCCGCTCGACGCGGGGTACTCGCCGCCCGACCGGGAGCCGCACAGCTGGCGGGGGGACACCGCCGACGAGGCGCGGGAAGGTGAATCGCTCGATCAGCATCTCGCCGAGGAAGAGCCCGACGTCAGCGAGGACGACATCGACGAGGCCGACGCCGACCCGCGCGCGGGCCGCCTCGTCGCCCCGGACGAGGGCGTTCGCGAGGACACGGAGAAGGACGAGATCGCGACTGACGTGGGCCGGGCCGGTTACGCTGCGAGCGCTGAGGAGGCCGCCGTCCACATCCGAGGCGAAGACGAACTCTGATCGGACGAAGCTGATGCAACTCACCAAGTTCACCCACTCGTGCGTGCGCTTCGACGACGGCGACCGCACGCTCGTCGTCGACCCAGGGGTCTTCAGCGAGGTGTCCGCCGCGCTCGACGGCGCCGACGCCGTCCTGATCACCCACGAGCATGCCGACCACATCGACCTCGAGCAGCTCCGGGCCGCGGCCGAACGGGATCCCCGGCTGCGGATCTGGGCGCCCGAGCCGGTCGCAGGGGAGCTCTCCGAACTGGGTGAGCAAGTGCTCACCTCCGCCCCCGGGCAGGCCTTCGAGGCGGCCGGCTTCCGGGTGCGGACGTTCGGAGGCCAGCACGCGCTGATCCACGCGACGATCCCGGTGGTGCCCAACGTCGGCTACCTGGTCGAGGACACCGTGTACCACCCCGGCGACTCGTTCATCGTGCCGCCGGTGCCGGTCGGGCTGTTGCTCGCACCCATCAGCGCGCCGTGGTCCAAGGTCGGGGAGGTCATCGACTTCGTGGTCGCTGTGCGGGCGCCGCGAGTGCTCGGCATCCACGAGGCGGTCCTCAGCGACGCCGGGCGCGCGCTCGTCGAAGGCCACGTCAGCCGTATCGGCGGCGAGCACGGCAGCGAGTACAAACCCCTCGCCCCGGCCGAAACAATCGAGGTGTGACCAACTCGCAGCGGGCCCGGAAGGTCCTGGACCGGTACCCGATCGTCGACGGCCACAACGACCTGGCCTGGGCGATGCACGAGCAGTTCGGCTACGACTTCGACGCCCACCCGATCGACGTTGCCCAGACCTCGACCCAGACCGACCTCGTGCGCCTGCGTGCGGGTGGTGTCGGCGGCCAGTTCTGGTCGGTCTACGTGCCGACGCGGCTCGGTGCTCGTTCGGTGGCGGCCACCCTGGACCAGATCGACTTCGTACTGCGGATGGTCGCGCGCTACCCCGATCACCTCGCCCTCGCGCTGACCGCCGACGACGTCGACGCCGCCTTCACCTCCGGCCGGGTGGCCTCGTTGATGGGCGCCGAGGGCGGCCACTCCATCGACTCCTCGCTCGGCGTGCTGCGCGTGTTGCACGCCCTGGGCGTGCGGTATCTGACGTTGACGCACAACGACAATGTGCCGTGGGCGGACTCCGCGACGGACGAGCCGAACCTCGGCGGGCTGAACGACTTCGGCCGAGCCGTGGTCGCCGAGATGAACCACCTCGGGATGCTCGTCGATCTCTCGCACACCGCGGTCGGCACGATGCGGGACGCGCTCGCCGTCACCGCGGCGCCGGTGATCTTCAGCCACTCGTCCGCCCGGGCGCTCACCGACCACGTGCGCAACGTGCCCGACGACGTGCTCACGACCCTGGCCGGCAACGGGGGGGTCTGCATGGTCACCTTCGTGCCGGCCTTCGTCTCGACTGAGTGTCACGAGTGGGATCAGGCCGTGCTCGCCGACATGGACGAGCGGGGCGAGAACCGTCGCGACTGGGCGGCGCACACCGCGGCCGAGGCGCGGTGGGCGAAAACGGATCCGCCGCCGCCGGCCACCGTCGCTCAGGTGGCCGACCACCTCGAGCACGTCCGGGCCGTGGCCGGTATCGCGCACGTCGGCCTCGGCGGTGACTTCGACGGCTGCGACACGATGCCCGACGGATTGACCGACGTGTCGATGTACCCCGCGCTGATCGCCGAACTGCTCGACCGGAACTGGTCGGAAGACGAGCTCGCGGCGCTGACGCGTGGCAACGTGCTGCGCGTACTGCGCGACGCCGAGCAGGTCGCCGGCGTTCGCCGCGCGCCGGTTACGTCCCGCTGAGTGCCGCACCGATCGACGGCGCCCAATCGCCCATCCCGTACGGCGGCGTCCACTCGCGGCCGAGGGCTTCGGGCGGCAGCGGTGCGCCGTGCAGGACCGCAGCTAGCCGCTCGAGGAGCCAGAGGTCGTAGATCCAGCCGCTGACCCAGTCCTGCGCGTAGGCCCGGCTCGCCACCAGCCCGGCCGGGCCGGCGACGACGCGCAGGTCGCGCCAGACGTCGGGCGAGGGCGCGAGCTGCGCGAGCAGGGCATCGACCGCAGGCGGCACCGGCGTCTTCGGCTTCAGGCGCCCGTCTGCGGCGACGAGCTCGAACGGCGAGACGGCTACCCGCACGGCGCTCAGGTGGCGCAGGCGGCGGGCGTTGATCCCCGGCCCGCGCACCGCGGCGTTGCGCCCGAGCCGGATGAAGACCTGGTGGCCGTTGCGCGTTCCGTCGTACACGGTCGGATCCCACAGACCGGACCCGTTGTGGCGGAAGCGGTGGTAGCGGAGTCCGAGCATGGCGCCCGTTCCCGCGTCCTCGGCGTCGGCATCCTGGTCGGTCTCGCCCCGGACGCCGAGTGCGCCCCGCAGTTCCTGCGCCGGCACCTGGCCGCCGTCGGCGATCGTGGCGGCGCTGCCCGGTGCGCGGGCGGTGGTCGACCCGCCGAAGAGCGGGCCGCTGCGCACCCGCGCGGCCGAGGCCCGATGGCGCATCGAGCGCCAGAAGGTGAACACCAGGACGACGACGACGCCGATGATGATGATCAACCCCAGGGGACCCGCGGACGTTTCGGCCGACTGCAGTTGACTCATCGCGCCAGAGTCGCGGGTATCCCGAGCCACCACAACCGCCCGAGGGGCAGGCCGGTCGCCAGTTTGCATCGGGTTGCAGTGCAACTCGTTGCATAGCTACAGTTCGCGGCGTGGCACTCGAGCACGCGATCTTGGTATCGCTGGCCGAACGGGCGAGCACCGGTTACGACCTCGCGCGCCGCTTCGACAAGTCGATCGGGCAGTTCTGGACGGCGACGCACCAGCAGGTCTACAAGGTGCTGGGTCGGATGGACGCCAACGGCTGGGTTGCGGCGACGGTCGTGGCCCAGGACGCCCGTCCCGACAAGAAGGTCTACGACCTCACCGACACCGGGCGCGCGGAACTCCAGGACTGGCTGGCCCGGCCGGCCGAGCGTGAGGCGACGCGCTCCGACCTGGCCGTGAAGATCCGTGGCGCGTCCTACGGCGACCCGGCCGCGGTTGCCGCGGAGGTCCGTCGCCACCGCGCCGACCACGCCGGCCGTCTCGAGTTCTACCTCGCGAACGAGAAGCGGGAGTTCCCCGACCCGTCTGCTCTGACCGGCCACCGACTGCACCAGTGGCTCGTCCTGCGCGGCGGCATCACGCTCGAGCGCGGCCTGATCGACTGGTACGACGAAGTCGTCGCTGCCCTGACCCCCTCATCCACCCCTGCGCGGACCTCGGAAGAGGACAGATGACCCGGTACCCGAACCTCCTCGCCCCACTCGACCTCGGCTTCACCACGCTGCCGAATCGCGTGCTCATGGGGTCGATGCACGTCGGCCTCGAGGACCGTCCGAAGAACCTGCACCGCCTCGCCGAGTTCTACGCCGAACGCGCGCGAGGCGGGGTCGGGCTCATGGTGACGGGTGGGTTCGCGCCGAACCGGACGGGCTGGCTGCTGCCGCTGGCCGGCAAGCTGACCACCAAGGGCGAGGTGGCGCGGCACCGGGAGATCACCGCGGCCGTGCACGACAACGGCGGCAGGATCGCGCTGCAGATCCTGCACGCGGGTCGCTACTCCTACCACCCGTTCAGCGCGAGCGCGTCCAAGTCCAAGTCGCCGATCACGCCGTTCAGCGCGCGGGCGATGCGCGGCAACGAGGTGCGCTCCACGATCGCCGACTTCGCGTCCGCGGCCGCGCTGGCCCGCGACGCCGGCTACGACGGCGTGGAGATCATGGGGTCCGAGGGCTACCTGATCAATCAGTTCCTGACCGCTCGCACCAACCGGCGCACCGACGAGTGGGGCGGCTCGGCCGAGAAGCGCCAGCGCTTCCCGGTGGAGATCGTGCGGCAGGTGCGCGACGCCGTCGGTCCGGACTTCATCGTCATCTACCGCATGTCGCTGCTCGACCTCGTCGAGGACGGCCAGAGCTGGGCCGAGGTCGTGGCGCTGGCCAAGGCGGTCCAAGGCGCCGGTACGACGTTGATCAACACCGGCATCGGCTGGCACGAGGCCCGGGTACCGACGATCGTGACGTCAGTGCCGCGCGGCGCGTTCACGTGGGTCACCGCGAAGTTGCGTCCCGAGGTGTCGATCCCGGTGATCGCGTCGAACCGGATCAACATGCCCGAGACCGCCGAGGAGATCCTCGCTCGCGGCGACGCCGACATGGTGTCGATGGCGCGGCCGTTCCTCGCCGATCCCGACTGGGTACGCAAGGCCGCCGACGAGCGCAGCGACGAGATCAACACCTGCATCGGCTGCAACCAGGCGTGTCTCGACCACACGTTCGCGCACAAGGTCGCGAGCTGCCTGGTGAACCCGCGCGCCGGTCACGAGACCGAACTGACGCTGTTGCCCACCCGGCGCACCAAGCGGGTGGCCGTCGTCGGCGCAGGTCCGGCCGGACTTGCGGCCGCCACCGCCGCGGCCGGACGCGGGCACACTGTCGAGCTCTTCGACGCCGAGGACGAGATCGGTGGTCAGTTCCAACTCGCGCGGCGCATCCCGGGCAAGGAGGAGTTCGCCGAGACGCTGCGCTACTACGCCCGGCAGCTCGAGCTCACGGGCGTCAAGGTGCATCTCGGCCAGACCGCCACGGCCGCCGAGCTTCTGGAGGGCGGGTGGGACGAGATCGTGCTCGCGACGGGCGTGAGGCCGCGGCCCGTCTCGATTCCCGGCGCCGATCGACCGAACGTCCACTCGTATGCCGACGTGATCACCGGCGCGGCGAGGATCGGCGCGCGGGTCGCGGTGATCGGCGCCGGCGGCATCGGATTTGATGTGAGCGAGTTCCTCACCCATGCGGGCGCACACGGTGTCGCGCTCGATCGCGACGAGTGGCTGCGCGAGTGGGGAGTCGGCGATCCCGCGGTGGCGCGCGGCGGCTTGGTGCCGCCGGCTCCGGAGCCTTCGCCGCGGACGGTCTACCTGCTGCAGCGCAAGAGGTCAAAGGTCGGCGCCGGCCTCGGCAAGACGACCGGTTGGGTGCATCGCAGTGCGCTGAAGGCGCGGGGCGTCGAGACGATCAAGGGCGTGGAGTACGCGCGCATCGACGATGCGGGGTTGCACATCAACGTGATGTCGAAGGGCGGACGGGGGTCGAGCGCTCGGGTACTGGAGGTCGACGACGTCGTGGTGTGTGCCGGGCAGGAGTCGCGCCGCGACCTGCTCGCGGAGTTGCAGGCGGCCGGCGTCAGCGTGCACGTGATCGGTGGTGCGGACGTCGCCGCTGAGCTCGACGCGAAGCGGGCGATCGATCAAGGCACTCGGCTCGCCGCGACACTCTGATCATCCACAGAATGATGATCAACTTGTGGACAAAGCGGTGCACAAACGGGGTTTCGCGGGGGATAACCAGGCCTGACCTGTGGACGACGTGGGGACGACCAAAAAGATCTCGAAAAGGTTTCACGCAGCTATTGCGCCGGCCCTGCAGGGGCAGTAGAAATTGCACATCGCCTAGCGATGAGAACCGAGTCCGAGGGCAACTTCGGAAGCCGCAAGAGGATCGTGAAAGGGCCACTTCGGTGGCCTGGAAGCCCCACTTGAGGTTCGGGGCTTCGGGACTAGGAGATGGTTGAGCAGAGCAGGTCGATCTTCGGGTCGGCAGTGCAGCTCGATCGATTGAGCAGAGCAGGTCGGCCTTCGGGTCGACGGTGCAGCTCAGTCAGGGTTGAACAGCCAGGCAGACCTTCGGGTCGGCAGAGCAGTTCAATCAGTGGGGCCCCGTCATCTCATACATGACGGGGCCCCACATCTATTGCTGCTTGTAATCATGCCTGCCGACACCGCGGGCGCGAGTAGCGACACGGCTTTCTGCCGCCCAGGTCACATCGGTCCGCGCAACAAGATCAACCTCGCACCGTGGGACGTTGCTGCGCTGAAACATCAGCGTCGATTGCGATACGTCGACTTATTCCGACGGTAACCACGCAAACACGAAGCGACCGTTGACTCGAATGCATGACAGGCGTAGCCGCTCGGCCCATGGTCGGTGTAGCCGACGCGCACCGGCACCTCGGGCTGCTGCCGGCCTGGGCCTTCTACGGCGGCCCGCCCGTCAACCCGGACATCGACGCCCGCGCCAGCGTCGACGAGCTGCTCGCCGACCTCGATCGGGAGGGCACCGAGCGCGCGCTCGTCATCCCCAACTACGGCGTGCCGGATGTCGCCGCGTCGTTCGCGCTCAACGACCTCGTCCTCGACGCCGCCGACCGCGACGATCGCATCTGTGCCGGCATCTTCACTTCCCCCCGCCCGCAGGACGCCGAGCTCACCGCTAAGGCGCTCACGCTCGCCGGCGAGCCCGGCGTGAAGGCACTCAAGACGACGTTCCTGCTCGGCGGAGCGCCCGGCGATGACGAGTGCCGTCCGCAGCTCGACGCCATCTTTGCTGCGGCCCGCGAACACGACCTGGTCGTGCATGTGCACACCTCGCCCGGTGCGGCGTCGGACATCGACCAGATCGGCGTCCTCGTCGACCGGTACGCCGACGACGTGAAGATCCACCTTGTCCACCTCGGCGGCGGGATGAGCGGCCACATCAAGCTGATCGGCGGCCGCTTTTTCGACTGGATCGCCGCGGGCAAGCGCGTCTACACCGACACGAGCTGGGCCATCGGCTTCGCGCCCCGCTGGCTCGCCGCCGAGATCGAGCGGCGCGCGATCGGCTACGACCGCGTGCTCTTCGCGAGCGACGAACCCTGGGGCGACCACACCGGCGAGTACGCCCGGCTCGCCGCAGCCGTAGGCGACGGCGAGCTTGCCCGGCACGTCTTCGCCGACAACTTCGCTGCCCTCTACGCCTGACCGTCGACTGATCGTCCCAACCACCCGAAGGAGAAGCGCCATGACCGCCGTCGAAGAAACCATCGACCAGGAGCTCCGCGAGAACATCGACAAGAGCCTGGCTGAGATCCCGCACCCGTCGCTGCCCAAGGGCACGTACATCTACGGCAGCACGAAGCTGTTCCCGGACTATCAGGCCGAAAAGGGCCAGTCCTGGTTCGCGCTCGTGCACGGGATCGCGCACGAGTCGTCGGTAAGCTTCGTCGCGATCCTGCAAGCCACCCGCGCGCTCCGTAAAGGCTTCGAGTCGGCGCTGTACTTCTACGGCCCGGGCGCGATCAACTGCATCGCCAACCGCGGCTTCCCCACCACCGGCGATGCGGCGTTCCCCGGCGAGACCAACATCAACGGCTCGCTCGAGACGTTCATCAAGGAGGGCGGCACGGTCTACTGCTGCCGCTTCGGCCTGGCCCTGCACGGTGCCCGCGAGGAAGACCTGATCGACGGCGTGATCCCCGCGCATCCGCTCGACGTGCAGGATGCGGTGATCCACTACGCCAACAAGGGCGCGATCATCCAGTCCAACTTCATGGTGTGACGGCATGACCTCCACCGCGTTGCGGGCCGACCTCGCCGTGTGCGGCGTGGGCGTCGACGCGCCGGTACGCAGACGAGGCGGGGCCGGTCCGTCCGACGACGGGCACGTGCTCCTCGGCGGTGTCGGCACGGCCCTGCCGATCGTGCCGTCCAGCAAGTACCAGGTACGCGCCGGTCGGTTGCTGCTCGAGGGCGCCGATCTGGGTCTCGAGGTCACGCCCGTGCAGCGTCCGCGGTTCTACGACCTCACCACGGCCGACGGCGTGCCGTACGAGAAGATCGCCCGCCTGCACGGCTCGGACGTCCTCGCGACGACCGTGGTGCAGACCTGCATCCGCTACGACGAAGCCGAGCGCTGCCGCTTCTGCGCGATCGAGGAATCGCTCGCGCACGAATCGACGACCGCGGTGAAGACCCCGGCCCAACTCGCCGAGGTGGCCGAGGCGGCGGTGCGCCTCGACGGCGTCAAGCAGATGGTCATGACGACCGGCACCTCCGCCGGCCGCGACCGCGGCGCGCGTCACCTCGCCCGCTGCGTGAAGGCGATCGTCGACACGGTGCCCGGCTTCCCGATCCAGGTGCAGTGCGAACCGCCCGCCGATCTATCGGTGCTCGCCGAACTGCGCGACGCGGGAGCGGTGAGCATCGGCATCCATGTCGAGGCGCTGGACGACGCGGTGCGCCGCAAGTGGATGCCGGGCAAGGGTTCGGTACCGCTGTCGGAATACCGCGACGCCTGGCGCGAGGCGGTGCGCGTCTTCGGCCGCAACCAGGTGTCGACGTACCTGATCGTCGGTCTTGGCGAGGAACCCGATGAGCTCGTCGCCGGTGCGGCCGAACTGATCGAGATGGGCGTATACCCGTTCGTGGTTCCGTTCCGCCCGATCGCCGGCACCCTCGCCGTGGACGTAGATGGTGTCGCTGCCCCGCCGTCGTGGATGGTCGCCGAGGTGACGTCCCAGATCGGCGAGCTGCTCGCCGCGGCCGGCATGCGCGGCTATGACCAGAAGGCCGGCTGCGCCGCGTGCGGAGCGTGCAGCGCCCTTCCGACGGCCGGCGGTTGATCGACATGCCGGAGACGATCGGGTCGGTACTGCTCGGCCGGCGCACGAGTGCGCCGACCGTTCCTTGGACGATCGAGGTGTGCGCCGACGCCCGCACGCTCACCGCGTACCGCGCGCTGCGCCGCGACGTGTTCGTGGCCGAGCAAGGCCTCTTCGTTCGCTCCGATGCCGATGGCTTCGACGACGACCCCCGCACGATCGTGCTCATCGCCCGCAGCGTTGACGGGGAGGTCCTCGGCGGCGTTCGGCTGGCTCCGATGTGCGAGCCGGACATCGGCTGGTGGGTGGGCGGCCGGCTCGTCGTGCGCTCCGACGCGCGCCGCACCGTGGGTGTCGGTGCGGCGCTGGTGCGGGCCGCGTGCGCGCATGCCGAACGACTCGGTGCGCTGCGTTTCGAGGCGAGCGTCCAAGCCGCGAACGAACCGCTGTTCTTGCGCCTGGGTTGGGAGCGGGTGCGCGAGGTGGCCGTCGCCGGCCGTCCACACGTGCAGATGCGCTGGCCGATCAGCCGCTACGCCGCGCAGACGCAAGCGACCAAGGCGGCGCTCGGCCGGCTGCTCGCCGGCCTGCATCTCGGCGGCGCCGGCTTCATCGGCGACGACGGCGTGCCGGTGCCCGGCAGTGACGTCGTTGCGGCGTGCGACGCGATCATCCCGTCGCTCGTGGAGCGTGATCCGGAGTGGGCCGGCTGGTGCGGCGTGCTCGTCAACGTGAACGACCTCGCGGCCATGGGTGCCGCGCCGGTCGGACTGCTCGATGCCGTGGCGGCGCGGGACGCGTCGTTTGCCGCGCGAATTCTCGCCGGACTGCGCGACGCTTCGCAGGCGTGGCGCGTGCCGGTACTGGGCGGCCACACCCAGCTCGGCGTGCCCGCGGCCCTGTCGGTGACCGCACTCGGGCGCACGTCGCGCCCGGTGCCGGCCGGCGGCGGACGAGCCGGGCATGCGGTCACGCTGACCGCTGACCTCGGCGGGACCTGGCGGCACGGGCACACCGGCCGGCAGTGGGACTCCACCACCCGGCGCCGTTCGGACGAGCTGCAGGCGCTGACCGGCATCGTTGCGCGCACCGCACCCGCCGCGGCGAAGGACGTGAGCATGGCCGGGCTGGTCGGCACGCTCGGCATGCTGGCCGAGGCGTCCGGCTGCGGCGCTGTCCTCGACGTCGCCGACGTCCCGAAGCCTGCGGGGGCCAGCCCGGCCGACTGGCTCGCCTGCTTCCCGGGCTTCGCCATGATCACCGCCGACGAGCCCGGGCGGCCGGTCGTCGAACCCGGCCCGGCGACGAGCGCGTCGTGCGGCCGGCTGGTCGCCGGAGCCGGCGTCTCGCTGCGGTGGCCCGACGGCGAGCTCACGTCCGCTCTCCCGGCCGGCGTGACCGGTCTCGGTCCGGCCGGTCTCGGTCCGGCCGGTCTCGGGACCGGCCGCCCCGGTGCCGCCGGCCCCGCCACGTCAGGAGCGCCCGAATGACCGACACCAGGGTTGCCGCAGTCGCCGCCAACTTCGGCCGCGACATCGAGGACGCGTTCGCGCAGATCGCGGTCATCCTCGACGACGCCCGGGCCCGCGGCGCGAGCCTCGTCGTGCTGCCCGAGGCGACCCTCGGTGGGTACCTCGCCAATCTCGACGGCTTCGGCGACGTCGCACTGCCGCCCGCTCTCGACGCGGACGGGCCGGAGGTGCGCCGCCTGGCTGAGCTGGCCGGCGACCTCGTCGTGACCGCTGGCCTGTGCGAGGCTGACGGCGACGTCCGCTACAACACCGCGGTGGCCGTGCACGGCGGCGGCGTCCTCGGCATCCACCGCAAGGTGCACCAGCCGCTCGGCGAAGGCGCGTCGTACGCGGCGGGGGATCGCTTCGCCGCCTTCGATACGCCGGTCGGGCGGCTCGGCATGTTGATCTGCTACGACAAGGCGTTTCCGGAAGCGGCGCGGGCGCTCGCGGTCGACGGCGCGGAGATCGTCTGTTGCATGTCGGCCTGGCCCGCTGCGCGCACCAACCCCGCCCCCGATCTCGCTGCAGATCGCTGGACGCGCCGCTTCGATCTGTTCGACCGAGCCCGCGCGCTGGAGAACCAGCTGTTGTGGGTGTCGGCGAACCAGTCGGGCACGTTCGGATCGCTGCGGTTCGTCGCGTCGGCGAAGGTTGTCGACGCGGGCGGCGACGTACTCGCCACGACCGGGACACGCGCCGGTGTCGCCTACGCGAGCGTCGATCTCGCCGCGATGCTCGCCGGTGCCCGCGGCGGCATGTTTCATCTGCGCGACCGCCGCACCGACGCGTACGCGATCCCGGTCGGTGCGTGATGGTCCCGTCGCTGAGCGCCGGCGGCGAGCACTTCCCGGTTGTGATCGTGGGCGGCGGGCAGGCCGGCCTGGCCGTCAGCTGGTTCCTCAAGCGCGCCGGCATCGCGCACGTCGTGCTCGAGCGCGACACTGTCACGCACACCTGGGCCGACGCCCGATGGGACACGTTCTGCCTGGTGACGCCCAACTGGCAGTGCCGGCTGCCTGGCTACCACTACGACGGCGCCGACCCGGACGGCTTCATGGTGCGCAAGGAGATCGTGGAATGGCTCGCCGGCTACGTCGCGAGCTTCGATCCACCCGTGCGTGAGCACACCGCGGTGCAGTCGGTCCGTCCGAGCGAGGGCGGCGGGTTCGAGGTGCAGACGGCGAGCGGGAGGATCGGCGCCGGACAGGTGGTCGTCGCGACCGGCGGATACCATCGCCCGGCCACTCCGCGCCTGGCCGAACGCCTGCCGGCGCACGTGGCACAGCACCACTCGACGCAATACCGCAATCCCGAATCGCTACCGGACGGGCCGGTCCTGGTGGTGGGCACCGGACAGTCAGGTGCGCAGATCGCCGAGGACCTGCTGCTGGCCGGCCGCGACGTCCACCTCGCGGTCGGGAACGCCCCGCGCTTCGCCCGCCGCTATCGCGGTCGCGACGTGATCGCCTGGATGCAGGACACCGGCCACTACGACAAACCGGTGACGGACAAGCCGGTCGAGGAACGCACTCAGGACAAGACCAACCACTACGTCACCGGCCGTGACGGTGGCCGCGACATCGATCTGCGCGCCTTCGCGTTGCAGGGCATGACGCTGCACGGGCGACTCGTGGACATCAGCGACGGCGCCGTCAACTTCGCCGGTGATCTGGAGCGTTCTCTCGACGCCGCCGACGACGTCTACAACGGCATCAACGCCCTGATCGACGAGCACATCCGGGCCAACGGCATCGAGGCCGGATCGCCGAGCCGCTACCAACCCGTGTGGCGTCCGCACGGGTACCGGGGCTCGCGGCTTCCGGTCGACGGACTCGGCGCGGTCGTCTGGGCCACCGGATTCACCCGCGACTACCGCTGGCTGCACGCACCTGTGTTCGACGGTGCCGGGCACCCGCAGCACGTTCGCGGCGTCACGCCCGTCCCCGGCCTCTTCTTCGTCGGGCTGCCGTGGCTGCACACATGGGGCTCGGGCCGCTTCGCCGGCATCGAGCGCGACGCTGCGCACGTCGCCCGGCAGTTGGTTCGCGCGGCGCCGGCCCCGAGGGCCACCGCGAGATGACGACGCTGCGCATCGCCGCGGCCGCGGCTCACTTCGGACGTGACCTGCCACGCTCCGTGGAACGCATCGGCATGGTGGTCGCAGCGGCGCAACGAGTGGGGGCGTCCTTGCTCGTGCTACCCGATGCCGCGCTCGGTGGGGACCTGGCCGACCTGCGCTCGCCCGACCCCGACGCGCTACCGCCGGCAATCGGGCC
>JAOPVG010000017.1 GCA_025966255.1 Jatrophihabitans sp. | reverse complement strand
CCGTTCCGTACTCCTCGGAGGACGAGCGGATCTCCGGCAGCATCGAGAGCGGGATCGTCATCTCGTCGGCGATCTGCGGCACCCACTGCAGGGTGTCGAGGTCCATCAGCATGGTGCGCGACGCGTTCGTGGGATCGGTGACGTGCACGCCGCCGTCCAGTGCGCCACCGGTGAGGTTCCACAGCAGCCACGAGTCCACCGTGCCGAACGAGAGCCCGCCGTGGTCGGCCTGCCCGCGGGCGCCGTCGACGTTGTCGAGGATCCAGCGCGCCTTGGGGCCGGCGAAGTAGGTGGCCAGCGGCAACCCGACCTGCGCGCGGTACCGGTCCGCGCCGCCGCCCAGCGCGCCCAGCTCATTGCAGATCGCCTGCGTGCGGGTGTCCTGCCAGACGATGGCCGGGCCGACCGGCTCGCCGGTCTTGCGGTTCCAGACGACCGTGGTCTCGCGCTGGTTGGTGATGCCGATGGCGGCGACGTCACCCGCGGTGAGCTCGGCCCTGGCGAGCGCGCCGCCCATGACGGTGCGGGTGTTCGACCAGATTTCGCGCGCGTCGTGTTCCACCCAGCCGCGCTGCGGCAGGCCCTGCCGGTGCTCCACCTGCTCGACGGCGACCACGCGGGCGTCGTGGTCGAAGATGATGCAGCGCGTGGACGTCGTGCCCTGATCGATCGCGGCGACGACGGTCGGAGTGTCGACCATTCCGAGAGCCTCTCACCCGGTGACCCGCCGCGCGATGAGCGCTCGGTCCGGGCAAGGCGATCAAGTCAGCCCTGTTGGAGGCCCAGCGGTAGCTCGTCGAACAGGTCGCGGACGAGCTCGATCGAGCGGATGCGATCGGCGGGCTCGTAGACCTGAGTGGTGATCATCAGCTCGTCGGCCTCGGTGGCGGCAAGCAGGCGCGCGAGCGACGCGCGGACGGTCTCCGGGCTGCCGATGGCCTGGCCGTCGCGGCGCTGCAGCACGAACTCCTGCTCGCTCGGCGTCCACGGATGGGCGGCGGCCTGCTCCGGGGTCGGCAGTCGGCCGGGATTGCCCTGCCGCAGCCGCAGGAACGACAGCGCGGCCGGCAGCGCGAGGCGGTCGGCCTCGGCGTCGGTCGGCGCGCACACCACATTGACCGTCACCATCGCGTAGGGCTTGGTGAGCAGGCCGCCCTCGCGGAAGGACTCGCGGTAGCGGGCGAGCGCCGGCAGCGTGTGCGTGCCGCTGAAGTGGTGCGCGAAGGCGAAGGGCAGACCGAGCAGGCCGGCCAGTTCGGCGCTGTACAGGCTCGAGCCGAGCAGCCACAGCGGCGGCTGCAGCTCGCCGGCCGGGACGGCCACGATGCGGTGGAACGGGTGACTGTCCGGGAAGTCGTCGGCGAGGAAGCAGGCCAGCTCGCCGAGTTGCTCGGGGAAGTCGTCGGCCCCCTGCGGGCCGGTGCTGCGGCGCAGCGCGGCCGCAGTGAGTTGGTCGCTGCCCGGCGCCCGGCCGAGGCCGAGATCGATCCGGCCCGGATGCAGGGCGGCCAGCGTGCCGAACTGCTCGGCGATCGCCAGCGGGGCGTGGTTGGGGAGCATGACGCCACCGGACCCGACGCGGATGCGCTCGGTCGCGGCCGCAACCGCCCCGATGAGCACGGCGGGCGCGGAGCTCGCGATGCCGGGCATGTTGTGGTGCTCGGCGACCCAGAAGCGGGTGTAACCGAGCTCGTCGGCGCGCTGGCCGAGGGCGATGGTGGCCCGGACGGCGTCGGTCGTGCTCGCACCCTCGCCGACCGGGGCGAGGTCGAGCAGGGAAAGCGGTACCGGGGGAAGGCTGGCGTAATTGTCTGTACCCATGTCAATTTCCCCAACACCGGCTGCGCCGAACGTGTTCCAGTAGCGTCGCGGGGGTGGAGTCCGACCGGCAGATCCCCAGGGGCGGTGCGGCGTCCCGCCTGGACGCCGCCTACCGCGAGGCGGCCTGGTCGCGGCTGTCCGGCGGCGACTTCGACGTCGTCGTCATCGGCGGTGGGGTCACCGGGGCCGGGGCGGCGCTGGACGCGGCCACCCGCGGGCTGTCCGTAGCCCTCGTCGAGGCCCGCGATTGGGCGGCCGGCACGTCCAGCCGGTCGTCGAAGCTGTTCCACGGCGGCCTGCGCTACCTCGAGCAGCTGGAGTTCGGCCTGGTGCGCGAGGCGCTACGCGAGCGGGAGCTGATGACGACCCGCCTCGCCCCGCACCTGGTCAAGCCGGTGCCCTTCCTCTATCCGCTGACGCACCGCGCCTGGGAGCGTCCCTACGTCGCGGCCGGACTCACGCTCTACGACACGATTGGCGGGCACAGCAGCCTGCCCGGCCAGAAGCATCTGTCCCGGCGGGCCGCCCTGCGGATGTTCCCCGGTCTGAAGGACAACGCGTTCGTCGGCGCCGTGCGCTACTACGACGCCCAGGCCGACGACGCGCGGCACACGCTCACCGTGGCGCGAACGGCGGCCCGCTATGGGGCCGTCGTCCGTTCGTCGACTCAGGCGATCGATTTTGCGCGGGAATCCGATCGCGTCGTGGGCGTGGTGTTGCGCGACGCCGAGGACGGGCGCGAGACCACCGTCCAGGCCGGCGTGGTGCTCAACTGCACCGGCGTCTGGACGGACGAGATCCAGGAGATGTCCGGCGGTCGGGGCCGATTCCAGGTCCGCGCCTCCAAGGGCGTGCACATCGTCGTACCGCGGCGCAAGATCACCGGCGACGTCGGCCTGATCCTGCGCACGGCCAAGTCCGTCCTGTTTGTGATCCCGTGGAAGAACCATTGGCTGATCGGGACGACCGACACCGACTGGAACCTCGACCTTGCCCATCCCGCGGCGACGAAGTCCGACATCGACTACCTGCTCGACCAGGTCAACTCCGTGCTCGTCGAGCCGCTGACCTCAGCCGACATCGACGGTGTGTACGCGGGCCTACGTCCCTTGCTGGCCGGTGAGTCGGAGGAGTCGTCGGCGCTGTCCCGCGAGCACGCCGTGGCGCGGGTGGTGCCGGGATTGATCTCGATCGCGGGCGGCAAGTACACGACCTACCGCGTGATGGCCGCGGACGCCGTGGACGCCGGGGCGGAGGATCTGCCCAAGCGGGTGGCGCCGTCGTGCACCGACCGCGTTCCGCTGCTCGGCGCGGACGGGTTCTTCGCCATGCAGAATCAGCTCGCGGCGCTGGCCGGGGAGTACGGGCTGCATCCCTACCGCGTGCAGCACGTCCTCGACCGCTACGGCTCAATGATCCGCGACGTGCTCGAGCCGGGTCTCGACGACCCCGCACTGCTCGCCAACGTGCCCCGCGCGCCGGACTACCTCATGGCCGAAATCCGCTACGCCGTCACGCACGAGGGCGCCCTGCATCTCGAGGACGTGCTCACCCGACGCACCCGGATCTCGATCGAGTACCCGCACCGGGGCGTCGAGTCAGCGGCGGCCGTCGCCGACCTCATGGGTGACGTCCTGCACTGGGACGAGACCCGGCGCAGCACCGAGGTCCGGCATTACGTGTCGCGCGTCGAGGCCGAGCGCGCGTCCCAATCCCGCCTCGACGACGAAGCTGCGGACGAGGTGCGGACCGCGGCGCCGGAGGCCCGCACGCACCTGCGCGGGGGAGTCCGGCTGCCGAGCTGATCAGTCCTTCTCGACGAAGCAGGTCTGGATCTCGGTGACCAGCGCGGTCCAGTCGTCCTTGTCGACGGACGGACCGTCCAGCACCTCGGTGTCCGCCTCGAGGCCGCAGAAGTCGGCGAGCTCGCGCACCAGTTCGGCCCCGGACTCCGACGGCTTGCGCAGGTCGAAGCGGCTGGTCTCCTCGGGAGTGAACGCGTCATCGTCCTCGATGTCGGCCAGTTCTTCCCACCACTCGAGCTGGACGAGGCGATGTTCGGTTGCGACCCGGCAGTAGCGGGCCAGATCCGCAACCTCGGTGAAGACCGCGACCGTGTCCTCGTCACCCAGGAACACCGTCTCCGTGTCGTCGCCCTCGGCGTCGATGGTCACCTCGCCGCGGACGGTCAGGTAGGTGGCGTCGGCGAGCCGGATCTCGATGGGCTGCGCGCCGACGCGCTCCCAGACCGAGGCCTCGCCGTCGAACTCGCTCTCGCTGAAGTCGCCGACCCACTCCAGCCAGTCCTCGGTGCGTTTGATGGCGCGCTCCCACGAGTCGGCGATCGTGTCGCCGAGTTCGTTCCAGCGCTTCCTGCCGTCCTTGCCCTGGTAGCTGACGTCCTCGTCGACCAGCTCGGCGTAGGCCGGCGTGCCCTCGACGAGGCGACGCAGGGCGCCGTCGTCGCAGCAGTCGGCGATCTTGGCGACCATGTCGACGACGTTGGCGAGCGCGGACACATGGACCGGGTCGGGCTCACCGGACGCCCACTCGTAGACCTCGTCGAGGTCGTAATGGTCCTCGCTGCCGGGGCGCAGCTGGTCGGGCGTCGCCTTGAGCACCTGCCCCCACCCTGGGTGGTCGGAGAGGTCGTTCTCCACGCCGGACGCGATGAACGCCGCGAGATCAGCCGTGTTCGGATAGAGCAAGATCTTCTTGCCGTCGCCGAGAAAGCCCTGCCACTCTTCGCCGTCGTCGTCCTCCCACGGCGGGGCCCACAAGGTCAGACCGGTGCGGTCGTTGACCGTGAGCGTGATCGGGACGATGGCGGCACTCGAACTCGTCATATGCCGCAACTTACCGGGCGTTGGTGAGGCGCGAACGGTTACCGGGCGCGGACCTTGTTGTTGCGCGCATCGTGGGTGAGCTCGGCGAGCCCGAGCGACTCGAGCAGCGGCGGGAGGTACATCCCGAACCGGCCGCGGTAGCCCTTGCGCAGGCCGTACCAGCCGCCGACCGGATTGTCGGCCGATCGTCCCCAGGCCTCGACCGTGCCGTCCGCAGCCGGCTTGCTCTCATCCGCCGCGCCGAGTGGCACCCAATCGCCCTGCGCCCGCAGCCAGGCGTGCAGATCCTCGACCGCGCTGACTTGATAGCGCAGCGTCGTGGAGCCCACCTGGCACACCAACACCGGCGGATCGGCCTGCTCGTCGCGATACATCGTGTACTGCGAGCTGCCCGGAGCGGTGGTCAGCTCCCACGGCTCGTCCTTCGTCCCTTGTCCGGTCATGCGCTGAGCGTGGCCCGTGGGCAGCCGGACGTCCAGACTCCGCGGCGCCAGGCCGCGGCAACAATGCGGGTGCGGCGCGTGTAGTGGTCTGCACGCACGCGCGCATCACCGGACGATGTCGCGCGTGTAGTGGTCTGCACGCGTACATGCATCACCCCCACTGCGTCTCCAGATAGGGCTGTTTCGAGGGTGATGCGTACTTGCATGCAGACCACTACACGGCCGACCATCGCACCCTGGCCGAGCGCGCGGCGACGGATTGGCCCCCCACGGTTGTCCACAGGCTTCGAAGGTGGCCAGCGCCGGGCGGCCGAAAGCGGCAGGCTGAAGAGATGGATACCGGGCGGATGATGCGGGCGGCTCGTCGCAGTCGGCGGCTGAGCCAGCGTGAACTCGCCGACTTGGCCGGGCTGCCCAGTTCCACTGTCGCCCGCATCGAGGCGAGCAGCACCGAGCCGAAGGTCGCGACGTTCGCGCAACTGATGAGCTCGGTCGGCTATGAGCTGGTCCTGGCCGACCGCTGGTGCCGGCTGCTGACGGTGGACG
>JAOPVG010000005.1 GCA_025966255.1 Jatrophihabitans sp. | reverse complement strand
CGCCGCCACCGACGTTGCCCGACACCGTGCTCGTGTCGACCGTGACCGATGCGGACAAGTTGACCACGCCACCTTGCGCGTTGCCCGACACGGTGCTGTGACGCAGGGTCGCGGCAGTAGCCGGCGGCGCGGCGGGCGCTGCCAGAGTGCGGGCGAACAGGGGGAACTGGCTGTAGTCCATGGTCGTGAGCCCGGCGGCGGCATTGTCGCGCAGCGTGCTCTCGTCGATGACCCCGGTGGCGGCCACCAAGGCGACGCCGGCGCCACTGACATTGGGGAAGGTGTTGCCGAAGGCGATGTCCGAGACGGTGCTGTTGGACATCGTCAGAGTGCCGAAGAAGTCGAGCACGCCGTTACCGTCGTTGTCGGAGATCTGCGTGTCGGCGATCGTGAGGTTTGTCCCGCCCGCCACTACGCCAGGCTGGTTGTGGTTATGCGAAATTGAGAGGTGGCGCAGCTTCACGTCCAGCCCGTTAAAGTCCGGCAGGATAAGGAAGGTCGGGAAGGTCGGGGTGCTATCAGGCCCCGTTACGGTCGTCGTCCCGGTCGTCGAGCCGGTGACCGTCAGGTTCACATGGATTTGGACGGATTCGAGATACGTGCCCGCTCCGACGGAAACGGTGTCACCGGCCGCGGCTTCGTTCACCGCGTGCTGGATGGTCTTGCAGGGCTGCGCCTGGTTCGTGCAGGGATTGGGCCCCTCGCCGATGAGATCGCTGCCGTCGATCGCGACGTAGCGCGTCTGCGCCACTGCCGAGGCCGGTGCCGCCAGCGCCAGCCCGCCCGTCGCGGTGAGCAAGGCCAACATGCCGATCCCAGCAGCGCGCCGGACCGTCGTGAACGAACGTGCCATTTCATAACCCCCACCTAGGCAAACCTCGCGGCAACTTATCGCATAAGGGTGCGTTTCGTTTTCCGACCCCCCGCCGTTCCACCGCCGAACACCTCCCGGACATCTGGCCGCGGCCTCGGTAACACGTTCGGGTCGAGCTGATGTATCGTGCTGATACATCGCAGCGAGACACCCATCCGCCGCATGACGGAAAAGGGGGGCGGGTCGAATGTTGGAGATCGCCGTCCTCGGGCTGTTGAGCGAAAGTCCGATGCACGGGTACGAACTGCGCAAGCGGTTGGCTACGCTACTCGGGGCATTTCGGGCATTCTCGTACGGTTCGCTCTACCCGACGCTTCGGCGGCTGTCGGAGGCCGGCTGGATCTCCGACGAATCGCCGCTCGAGGCACCGGCCGTCCGCCGGTCGCGGCGCGGCAAGCGGGTGTACCAGCTCACCGCAGATGGCAAGGAGCACCTGGCCAGCCTCCTCGCCGAGGTCGGGCCGGACGCTTTCGACGACGACGGGTTCGGTGCTCGGCTGGCGTTCTTCGCCCAGACGCGCTCGGACATCAGGTTGCAGATCCTGGAAGGACGCCGGCGCCGCGTTGAAGAGCAGCGCGACGGCATGAAAAGCACGCTGGCTCGCACTGGCGAGCGGTTCGACCGCTACACCCGGGTGCTGCATGAGCACGGCCTCGAGTCCGTTGACCGCGAGGTCCGCTGGCTCACCGAGTTGATCGAGCACGAACGCTCAGACGCCCCGGACGGCGCCGAGCACTAGTTCCACCCCTCCGTTTTCACCCTTTCGACACGTTGCACAAACACTAAGGAGGAGCCCTGATGGGTTCGCAGTCTGCGGCCGGCAAGATCCGGGTCGCCATCGTCGGCGTAGGTAACTGCGCCGCGTCCCTCGTCCAGGGCGTCCACTTCTACCGGGACGCCGACCCGTCGGCCAAGGTTCCCGGCCTCATGCACGTCAACTTCGGGCCGTACCACGTCAGCGACATCGAGTTCGTCGCCGCGTTCGACGTCGACGCCAAGAAGGTGGGCACCGACCTCTCGCAGGCCATCCTGGCCAGCGAGAACAACACCATCAAGATCTGCGACGTCCCGGAGCTCAATGTCCCGGTCCTGCGCGGGCACACCCTTGACGGCCTCGGCAAGTACTACCGCGAGACCATCGAGGAATCGCGCGACGAGCCCGTCGACGTCGTGAAGGTCCTCAAGGACGCGCAGGTCGACGTCCTGATCTGCTACCTGCCGGTCGGCTCCGAGGCGGCAGCGAAGTTCTACGCGCAGTGCTCCATCGACGCCAAGGTCGCCTTCGTCAACGCGCTGCCGGTCTTCATCGCCAGCACCCCCGCGTGGGCCAAGAAGTTCGAGGACGCCGGAGTCGCGATCGTCGGTGACGACATCAAGAGCCAGGTCGGCGCCACGATCACCCACCGCGTTCTGACCAAGCTGTTCGAGGACCGCGGCGTGGAGGTGCAGCGCACCTACCAGCTCAACGTCGGCGGAAACATGGACTTCAAGAACATGCTCGAGCGGGAGCGTCTGGAGTCCAAGAAGATTTCGAAGACGCAGTCGGTCACCAGCCAGATCCCCGACCGCGACATGGGCGAGCGCAACGTCCACATCGGCCCGTCCGACTACGTGGCGTGGCTCGATGACCGCAAGTGGGCCTTCGTGCGGCTCGAGGGAAAGACGTTCGGCGACGTGCCGCTGAACCTCGAGTACAAGCTCGAGGTCTGGGACTCCCCGAACTCCGCCGGCATCATCATCGACGCGCTGCGCGCGGCGAAGATCGCCAAGGACCGCGGGATCGGCGGCGCGATCCTCTCGGCGTCGTCCTACTTCATGAAGTCCCCGCCGGTGCAGTACTTCGACGACGACGCGCGTCAGGCCGTCCAGGACTTCATCGACGGCACCGTCGAACGGTAGCCACGGTCACGTTTCCAGGGCGATGAGCTGGATGTGTTCGGGCCGGCGGCGCGGTAGCCACAAGCCGAGGTCGGCGAGCGCCGCGCCGCTGACCGCCACGCCGCCGGTCGGGCCCGCCGGATCCAGCGGCACCGCCCCGGAGACCCGGGCTTCGTCGATCGGACTCGCCCACGCGCACCGGTAGGCCGTCGCCTCGTCCAACCCCGGCACGCGCAGCCGGACCCCGCGGTTGTGCGCCGACTCGTCCAACTGGACGTGCGCGACCAGTGCCCGGCGCCGGTCGGCAGCGATCACGCCGTGCGCCCATACCGCCGGGTCGTTCGTCTCGATCCGGACCACCCGCCCGGAGTGCAGCAGCGGCCGCCAGCGCTTGTGCCGGTCCACCCACCCGGCCAGCCGGTCGAGGTCCTGCGGGCTCGCGTCGGTGAGATCCCACTCGATGCCGAACGCACCGAATAGCGCGGTGGCGGCTCGGAAGTCCAGCGACAAGGTGCGGCCGGTCTGGTGCGACGTCGGCGACGACACGTGCGCGCCGAGGTATTCGGGCGCGATCAGCTGCGCCGTCCACCGTTGGATCTGCTGCCGGGACAGCGCGTCCGTCATGTCTGACGTCCAGACCCGCTGCACCTGCTCGATCACGCTGAGGTCGATGCGGCCGCCGCCGGACGCGCACGACTCGAAGTCGACGCGCGGGTGCCGGGCTCGCAGCGCACCCAGCAGACGATGGAACGCGGCGTTCTGCCGGTGCGCCGCCGGCGCGAATTCGTGCTTCGGACTGCCGGCCTCGAGCAGATCCCGGTTGTGATCCCACTTCACGTAGTCGACGGCGTTGAGGCTCAGCAGCTCGTCCAGCCGCGCCAACAGATAGTCCCCGACCTCGGGGTTGGTGAGGTCGAGCACGAGCTGGTTGCGCTGCAGGAGCGGTACCTGGTCGCGCGCGGACAGCACCCAGTCGGGATGCGCGCGGTACAGGTCGGAGTCGGGATTCACCATCTCCGGCTCGAACCAGAGTCCGAACTGCATCCCCGCTTCGTGCACGTGGTCGATGATCGGGGCCAGCCCGTCCGGCCACACCGCCTCGTCGACGTACCAGTCACCCAGACCGGCGTGGTCGTCGCGGCGCCCCCGGAACCAGCCGTCGTCGAGGACGAACCGTTCGACCCCCACCTGGGCGGCGAGGTCGGCCAACCCCCGCAACCGGTCCAGATCGTGGTCGAAGTAAACCGCCTCCCACACGTTGAGCGTCACCGGTTACCGGGCCGGGTGGGCACCGAGCGATCGCTGCCAGGTGTGCAGTGCCGCCGCGATCGAGTCCAGCCCGTCGTCCGCGGCAACCACGAAGACCCAGGGTGATGCGTACGACTCGCCCTCGGTCAGGACGATCTCGCCCGGCATCAGAAGCTCGCCGCCGCAAAGACGCGGCCCCTCGGCTCCGTTGCGCTGCAGCGCCAGGACGGAGTTGCCGCTGGCCGCGACGGCCAGGGCTACGACCTCTCCGTGGGCGAAACCGAACCCGGCGCTGCCGGCGACGAACATGCTGGCCGCGTCGAGGCCGGGGCGCCCGGCCCGGCTCTCCTGGACCCAGAGGCCGTCCCGGATCGGGTGGCGCTGGGGGGTGCGTTCACGCTCGTGGCGGCCGGTGAAGTCAAGCAGTTCGGCGAACGAGTCCGGGATCGGGACGCTGACCTCGAGGCCGTCAACCAGATAGGGCGAGGCGCCGCGATTGGTCAGGACGTGCCGGATCCGCAGCGCCCCACCCGGCAACGCAGCGGCCTCGGTGCGCAGCCCGAGCCCGGCCGCGTCGTCCGCCGCGACGAGGACGAGCACGTCGCCCTCCAGGTGCGTCTGCGTCGGTCGGAACGCGGTCGACCAGTCGCGCCCGGCGATGTCCGCGCCATCCCCGCCACCGGTGCCGGCGCCCGCTGCCAGCCGATGCCCGCGAAGCCCGGGCCGCACGAAGCTGCCGCGAGAGTGCTCGACCAGCAACGGCACGCCGCCGCAAGTTCCGAGCACCGCCACGGCGTCCGGCCCGAGTGCGTCCGAGCGGCCCAGCCAGCGAACGATCGGCAAGCGGTCCGGCTCGGTCTCGGTGTCGAGAACGAGCCCGGTGCCGGTGCCGTCCGCAGGAAAGATCACGATGCCAGCCGATGCGCGCCGCCGGAGGGAACGGCGGCAAACGCCTGCGGCGACCCGAAGGCCCGGTCGGCGAACGCGGTCTGCACCGCGGCCAGCGCGGTGTCCGCGGTCCGGGTCTCGACGAGCCCGATCACGCACCCGCCGAAACCACCACCGGTCATCCGGGCGCCCAGTGCGCCCACGCCCAGCAGCGCATCGACGGCGCAGTCCAGCTCGGGTCCCGTGATCCGGAAGTCGTCGCGCATGGAGACGTGGGACGCGGTGAGCAACGGTCCCAATTCTGCGAGCTCGCCCGCTCGGAGGGCGGCCACGGTCTGCAGCACCCGTTCGTTCTCGGTGACGATGTGGCGGGTGAAGCGGCGCAGCTCATCGTCGTCGAGGCGGGCGAGTGCGCTCTGCAGCCCAGCGGCGTCGATGTCCCGCAAAGCCGGCACACCCAGCTGGCGAGCGGCCCGTTCGCAGCCCTCGCGCCGCCGGCGGTACTCCCCGTCGGCGTGCCGGTGCTCGGCCCGGGTGTCGATCACCAACAGCGTCAGATCACCGAGGTCGAACGGGACCTGCTCGGTCGCCAGCGTGCGCATGTCGCAGAACAGCGCGTGACCGGCTTCGCTACGCAGTGACGCGAGCTGGTCCATCCCACCGGTCGGCGCACCGACGAAGTCGTTCTCCGCGCTGCGGGTGACCGCGAGCAGGTCGTCGGCGGACAGCTCGAGGCCAAGGAGTGCGTCGACCGCCGTCGCCACCGAGCAGACCAGCGCCGCCGACGACGACAGGCCCGACCCCACCGGCACGTCACTGTCGATCGAGATCGTCAACCCGGGCAGGTCGACCCCGCGGCGGCGCAACGCCCACAGCACGCCGAGGGCGTAATCCGCCCAACTCCCGGTCCCCGGGCGAAAGGTGTCGACCGCGACCTCGACCGGCTCCGGTCGCTGCGTCGAAGCGACCGCGACCCGCCCGTCGGTCCGGGTGTCCACGGTGGCCGTGGTGCCTTGCTCGATCGCGAACGGGAGCACGAATCCGTCGTTGTAGTCGGTGTGCTCCCCGATCAGGTTGACCCGGCCCGGAGCTCGCCATCGAACAGGCACGAACGATCTTCTCCCGATCGACACTGGTGACCTGTGTTATATCATGTTTGAATCTGTGGGAAATCGTTGCCACTCAGGAGACGCCAGTGCTCGCGCAACAACGTCAGGAGCGGATTCTCGCCGAACTGCGCCGCAGCGGCGCGGTTCGCGTCGCCGATCTGACCGATCTGCTCGGCGTGTCCGACATGACGGTCCGACGCGATCTGGAGCAGCTGACCGGCGATGGGGTCGCCCGTAAGGTCCACGGCGGCGCCGTGCTCGCGGGCAAAGTGGCCTTCGAGCCCGGATTCGCGGCCAAGAGCCAGTTGGCCCAACCGGCCAAGCAGGCGATCGCCGAGCACGCGGCCGGGCTGATCCAGCCCGGTGCGGCGATCGCGCTGTCGGCCGGCACCACCACCTGGGCCATGGCGAGCTACGTCGCGACGATCGCCGGACTCACCGTCGTCACCAACTCGACCACCGTCGCGGAGGTCATCACTTCTCTGGACACCGCCAACCAGGTCACTGTCATCCTCACCGGCGGGGTGCGCACCCCGAGCGCGGCGCTCGTCGGTCCAGTGGCCGACCGGACGATTGCGAGCATGCACGTCGACCTGCTCTTCCTCGGCGTGCACGGCATGGACATCCGGGCCGGCTACACCACGCCCAACCTGGCCGAGGCCACCACCCACCGGGTTCTGGTCGAGAGCGCACGCGAGGTCGTGGTGCGGGCCGACTCGTCGAAGTGGGGCGTCGTCGGTCTCGCCGACATCGGCCCGCTGACGATCGCCACGACC
>JAOPVG010000612.1 GCA_025966255.1 Jatrophihabitans sp. | reverse complement strand
GGCCGGTCCGTCCAGCTTTCGCACCGAGGCCGCGACGTCCTCGAGCCCGACCAGGGCCCGGTCGAGGGCGAGGCCGAGGAGTGCGTCCTTGCTCTCGACGTGGTGATAGATGGCCGACTTGCTGATGCCCAGCCGGCGGGCCAGGTCCTCGATGCTGGTGCCGTCGAAGCCGCGCTCGTTGAAGACGGCCACCGTTGTGGCGAGCACCGACTCGAGATCGTGCCCGGGCCGTCCGCGCCGCCGGGGTTCGGTGGTCGTCACGTCGTCACGTCGTCACGTTTGACCGCGGCGGCAGTTGCTGGTAGTTGGTGGCTGCGGCCGCGGAACTCGGCGACCACGTCGTCGCCGCGGCGCACCGTGACGTCGTAGATGCCGTGCCGGCCGTAGCGGGTTCGCATCTCGGCCCGCGCGTCGAGCACGTCACCGACTCGCGCGGCGGTAACGAAGTTGATCTCGCAGCCCGCCGCCACGGTGGCCGCGCCCCAGCTGTTGCAGGCGCAGGCGAAGGCGGTGTCGGCGAGCGTGAAGACGAGCCCGCCGTGCGCGATGTCGTGACCGTTGGCCATGTCGTCACGCACCACCATCCGGGTGCGGGCCCAGCCGTCGCCGAACTCGATGAGCTCAATGCCGAGCGCACGCGAGGCGCGGTCGGCCGCCATCATCTCGAGCACCGCCGCGCGGGTTGACTCGATCTCCGTCATCAGAGGAGAATAACTGAACGAACATACGGTTGGTAAATAGGCGCGGAGGTCGGTCGTGGCAGTTCTCCCCAGCTTTGTCGGAGGTTCCTGGACACCGGGCTCGGGCGAGGGCGCGCCGATGTTGGACGCGGTCACCGGCGAAGAGATCGCCCGGCTCTCGACCGCCGGGGTCGACATGGCCAGCGCGCTCGCGCATGGGCGAGGTGTCGGCGGGCCCGCGCTGCGCGAGCTCACCTTCGCCCAGCGGGCCGCCCTACTCAAGGCGCTCGGCTCGTTCCTGCGCGAGCAGCGCGAGGAGCTGTACGCCCTGTCGGCCCGCACCGGCGCCACGCTCGGCGACTCGAAGTTCGACATCGACGGCGGCATCGGCGTCGTCCTCACCTACGCCAGCAAGGGCAAGCGCGAACTTCCAGCCGGCTCGAGTGTCATCCTCGACGGCCCGGCCGAGCCGCTGGGCAAGGGCGGCACGTTCCTCGGACAGCACATTTGGACGCCGCTGCAGGGCGTCGCTGTGCAGATCAATGCCTTCAACTTCCCGGTGTGGGGACCGCTGGAGAAGTTCGCGCCCGCCTTCCTCGCCGGTGTCCCAAGCCTGATCAAGCCGGCATCGCCGACCGCGTATCTCACCCACCGGCTCGTGGAGCTGATCGTCGAATCGGGGCTGCTGCCGGAGGGGTCGGTGCAATTCATCGCAGGCAGCCCCGGCGACCTGTTCGACCACCTCACCGAGCAGGATCTTGTGGGCTTCACCGGCTCGGCCTCGACCGCCGCGAAGTTGCGCACCCACCCGACCGTCGTCGCCAATGCCGTGCGCTTCACCGCGGAAGCCGACTCGCTCAACTGCTCGATCCTGGGCCCGGATGCCGAGCCGGGCACACCCGAGTTCGATCTCTACGTCAAGGCGCTCACCAGCGAGATGACCGTGAAGGCCGGGCAGAAGTGCACCGCGATCCGGCGGGCGCTCGTGCCCAACACCCTGTTGGACGCCGTGGCTGAGGCGGCCGGCGCGCGACTGGCCAAGGTGGTCGTGGGCAACCCGGCCAACCCGGACGTCCGCATGGGCGCGCTCGCCGGCCTCGAGCAGCGCGAGGAGGTCCGTCGCTCGCTCAAGGCGCTGACCGACGTAGCCACGATCGTGTTCGGCGATCCCGAGCACGTGGACGTGGTGGACGCCGACGCCGGCCGCGGCGCGTTCATGTCGCCCGTGCTGTTGCGCGCCGACGACGCGAACCGCGAGGAGATCCACAGCGTCGAGGCATTCGGACCGGTCAGCACGCTCATCGGCTACGACACCGTCGCCGACGCCATTGCGCTTGCCGCCCGCGGCAAGGGTTCACTGGCCGGCTCGATCGTCACCGCCGATGCCGATCTCGCGCGTCGCATCGTGCTCGGTGTCGCACCCTGGCACGGCCGGCTGCTCGTCCTCGAACGCGATGACGCCGCGGAGTCCACTGGGCATGGCTCGCCGCTGCCGAATCTCGTGCACGGCGGCCCCGGCCGCGCCGGTGGCGGCGAGGAGCTCGGTGGCCTGCGCGGCGTCCACCACCACATGCAGCGCACCGCGATCCAGGCGTCGCCGCGCGTGCTGACCGCGATCACCGGGCAGTGGACGGCGGGCGCCGCGCGCGACGTGACCGACGAGCATCCGTTCCGTAAGTCGTTGGCTGACCTGCGGGTGGGCGACACCGTCATTGCCGGACCGCGCGCCATCAGACTCGCGGACATCGACCACTTCGCCGACTTCACCGGCGACACGTTCTACGCGCACACCGACGAAGAGGCGGCGGCGGCCAATCCGTTCTTCGACGGCCGCGTAGCGCACGGCTACCTGGTGGTTTCCTTCGCGGCCGGGCTGTTCGTCGACCCGGAGCCTGGTCCGGTCCTGGCCAACTACGGCTTGGAGAACCTGCGGTTCCTGACGCCCGCCTACCCGGGCGACGAGCTCACGGTGACGCTGACCGCGAAGGCCATCACCCCGCGCGAAGGCGACTACGGCGAGGTGCGCTGGGACGCCGACGTGACCAAGCAGGACGGCTCGTCCGTCGCCAAATACGACGTCCTCACCCTGGTGGCGAAGCAATGGCCGGCTGCGTGATGACGACGCTCGACGAGACGGCGCTGGAAGAGCACTTCGACGCCACCATCGCGCACGACAAGCGGATCGAACCCCGCGACTGGATGCCCGACGCCTATCGCGCATCGATGATCCGGCAGATCGCACAGCACGCCCACTCGGAGATCATCGGTATGCAGCCGGAGGCGAACTGGATTTCCCGTGCGCCGTCGCTGAAGCGCAAGGCCATCCTGCTCGCCAAGGTGCAGGACGAGGCCGGGCACGGGCTGTACCTCTACGCCGCGGCCGAGACGCTCGGGGTGTCCCGCGACGAACTCGTCGACCTGCTGCTCGACGGCCGGCAGAAGTACTCGTCGATCTTCAACTACCCGACGCTCACCTACGCCGACGTCGGCGTCATCGGCTGGCTCGTCGACGGCGCTGCCATCTGCAACCAGGTGCCGCTGTGCCGCTCGTCCTACGGGCCGTACGCGCGGGCGATGGTGCGCATCTGCAAGGAGGAGTCCTTCCACCAACGGCAGGGCTACGAGCTGCTGCTG
>JAOPVG010000109.1 GCA_025966255.1 Jatrophihabitans sp. | reverse complement strand
TCGGCTTGGCCACCCGTACGCCCAGCAGGGCCTCGGAGTTGGTGCGGGTGAGGTAACCCAGCCGCGCGGAGATGTGCGGCAGGCTCGTCTCCCGCAGCCGGTGCAGCAGCTTCTGCGTGTTGTACGTGCCGGCGGAGAAGACCACCTGGTCGGCGGTAAAGATGCGGTCGGTGCCGCCGAACCATTTTCCGGTGCGGACGGTCGCGACCTCGTAACCGCCCTCCGCGCGGGGACGGACGTCGGCCACCGTCGTCAGCGGGTGGATCTGCGCACCGTTCTTCTCGGCGAGGTAGAGGTAGTTCGTCATGAGCGTGTTCTTGGCGCCGTGCCGGCAGCCGGTCATGCACTCGCCGCACTGGATACATCCGGTGCGCTCCGGACCGGCGCCACCGAAGTACGGGTCGGGGACGGTCCGGCCGGGCTCCTGCTCGCCGTCGCGGCCGAAGAAGACGCCGACCGGCGTGGCGTGGAAGGTGTCGGACTTGCCGAACTGCGCGGCGAGGCGCTGCATCTCCAGGTCGCTCGGTGTGGTGGTCGGGTTGGTGACGACGCCGAGCATCTTCTTGGCCTGCGCGTAGTGCGGCGCGAGCTCATCGCGCCAGTCGGTGATGTGCGCCCATTGCGGATCGTCGTAGAACGGCTGGAGGGGCTCATAGAGCGTGTTCGCGTAGTTCAGCGACCCGCCGCCCACGCCGGCACCGGCGAGGATCAGGCAGTCCTTGAGCACATGGATGCGTTGGATCCCCTTGAGCCCGAGCTTGGGCGCCCACACGAAGTTGCGCACCTGCCACGAGTTCTTCGGCAGGGTGTCGTTGGTGAACCGCTGGCCGGCCTCGAGCACGCCGACGCGGTACCCCTTCTCCGTGAGGCGCAACGCAGTGACGCTGCCGCCGAATCCGGAGCCGATGACCAGGACGTCGTAGTCGGACACTGGGGAGCCCCTCGCGTGGTCGCCGTGCTATTGACTAACACTCAATAGTGGGAAGTCTACGGTGGCGCTTCGGTGTATTCAATTGGAACTTTCGTCGGCGTCGCCGCGGCCGGCGTGGACCGGCTCAGCCGAAGCGCCCGCTGATGTAGTCCTCGGTACGGCGGTCCGACGGGTTGGCGAAGATCTTCTCGGTGTCGTCCATTTCGACGAGCTGCCCAGGCTTGCCCACGGCGGCGAGGTTGAAGAACGCGGTGCGGTCGGACACGCGCGCCGCCTGCTGCATGTTGTGGGTGACGATCACGATCGTGTACGTCTCTTTCAGCGTCTGGATGAGGTCCTCGATCGCGAGCGTGGAGATCGGGTCGAGCGCCGAGCACGGCTCGTCCATGAGCAACACTTGCGGCTCGACCGCGATCGCGCGGGCGATGCACAGCCGCTGCTGTTGCCCACCCGACAGGCCGGCGCCAGGCTTGTCGAGACGGTCGCGCACCTCCTCCCAGAGGTTGGCGCCGCGCAGGGACTTCTCCACGACGGCGTCGGTCTCGGAGCGCTTGAGCCGCCGGCTGTTGAGCTTCAGTCCGGCGACGACGTTGTCGTAGATCGACATCGTCGGGAACGGGTTCGGCCGCTGGAACACCATCCCGATCGTGCGCCGCACGTTGACCGGGTCGATGCCGTTGGCGTAGATGTCGTCGCCATCCAGCAGGACCCGGCCTTCGACTCGCGCGCCGGCAATGACCTCGTGCATCCGGTTGAGCGTGCGCAGCACGGTCGACTTGCCGCAGCCGGACGGGCCGATGAACGCGGTGATGCTGCGAGGCGCGACTGTGAGCGACACCTCGCTGACGGCGAGGAACTTGCCATAGTAGATGTTCAGGTCTTTGGTTTCGATGCGCTTGGCCATCGGACGTTCTCCCGTTAGGTGTTCAGGACGCGACTTTGTTGCGTCGGCCGATCAGCCGCGCGATGAGGTTCAGGGCCATGACGATGATGATCAGCGTCAGGGCCGCGCCCCAGAGCCGATCCGGCGCATAGTTCGCGACGGCGCCGGCGACGCGGTTTCCGTTGGCGTCGAGGTGGTAGGCCGCCGTGCCCGACGACGTGTTGATGTTGATGAACTCCTGGTTGATGAAACCCGGCAGCGTGCTCTGGGGATTGCTGAACAGGTTCATGTTCGTCGTAGCGGAGTAGCCGACGAGGATCAGCAGTGGCGCCGTTTCGCCGGCCACTCGCGCAACACCGAGCACGATGCCGGTGATGAGCCCGCTGAACGCCGTCGGGATGACGACCCGAACGATGGTCTTCCACTTCGGAATGCCGAGCGCGTACGACGCCTCGCGCAACTCATTCGGCACCAGACGCAGCATCTCCTCGGTGGTGCGGACGATGACCGGGATCATCAGGATCACCAACGCGAGTGAGACGAGCCAGCCGGCGCCGATGCCGCCGAGGGTGGTGACAAACAGTGCGTAGATGAACAGCGCGGCCACGATCGACGGGATACCGGTCAGGATGTCGACCATGAACGTGGTCACCCGAGCGAACAGTCCGCGCCCGTATTCGACGAGGAAGACACCGACCAGCAATCCGACGGGCACGGAGATCACGGTGCACAGCGCGACCTGCTCCGCGGTGCCGATGATCGCCGCCAACGCCCCGCCGCCCTTCACGCGCGGGTCGATCCCGGCCTGGTCGGAGGTCCACCACCCCGACGAGAAGATGACGTGGTAGCCCTTGCTGATCACCGTCCACAGCAGCCAGATGAGCGGGATGAGCGCGATCGCGAACGCCAGGCTCACGAGGCTGGTGGCGATGTTGTTCTTGATCTTGCGCGAACCGCGCGCCTTGGCGAAGGTGAGTTCGCTCCTGGGCGGTGCCGTCGCGGCCGTCATGAGAACTCCTTGCGCCGGTTGACGATGGCTCGGGCCGCCGAGTTGACCAGGAAAGTCAGCACGAACAGCACCAGCCCGGCCGCGATGTACGCGCCAGTCGATGCCGGGTTGTTGAACTCGGCCGACCCGTTGGCGATCTTGGACGCGAACGTCTCACCGCCGGTGAAGATCGAGAACGAGAACGGACCGCCGACAGTGGACAGGATCAGATAGACGGCGATCGTCTCACCGAGGGCTCGGCCCAGGCCGAGCATCGAACCGCTTATCACGCCGGGGCGGCCGTGGGGCAGCACGGCAATCCGGATCATTTCCCACTTCGTGGCACCGAGCGCCAGGGCGGCTTCGATGTTGGCCCGCGGCGTGCGCTCGAAGACGTCCCGACTGATGGCTGTGATGATCGGAAGGATCATCACCGCGAGCACCACGGAGCCGTCGAAGATCGTCCCGTTGGCGTGCTTGTTGTCGAAGAGTGGCAGCGGGATGTGGGACAGGAAGCTCTGTACGGGCTCGAGCTTGGGGGAGAGCACCGTCGCGCCCCAGATGCCGAAGACGATCGACGGGATCGCAGCGAGCAGGTCGATGGTGTACGCCACCGGTTTGGCGATCCGCCGCGGCGCGTACTGGGTGATGAACAGGGCGATGCCGATGGCGATGGGCACGGCCACGATCAGCGCGATGAGCGAAATGATCACGGTCACCCAGAGCAGAGGAGCGATGCCGAAGCGCAGGTTCCCCGGCGTCGGGCTCCATTCCGTCGAGGTCAGAAAGTTGACCTTGTCGTCGACGATGGAGGGCACCGACTTGATCAGCAGGAACACGCCGATGAGGACGACGAGCACAATGACGAAGCCCGACGCGCCCGCGCTCAGACCGAGGAAGACCTTGTCGCCGATCCGGGACTTGCCGCCCGCTGCGGCCGATCCGGCACCCGACACCGGCCGGGCGCCGTCGAGCCCGATCGCGAGCGGCTGACTCGACCCGACGACGGTGACGTCGTGAGCGCGGACACCGTCGCCCAGTACGTCCGGGGAGGTCGGGTCCAGATCCGGGCTCGCCTCGACGGATTCGTCGCCGACCCGTGGTGGCGGGAGGGACGATCCGGCCGCCCGCTTCTTGGCCCGATCGGTCATGGTCTCTCGTTCTGGCATGAGGCGCGGTCACCTGCCGGTATCGGGTGAACCCCGCCGGCCACCAAAGGGCGGCAGCCGGCGGGGTCACTTCGAGCATTGTTACAGCGTCAGCTGACCTTGGCGATGGACGCCTTCACCTTGGTCTGAAGGGCGGTCGGCAGTGGTGCGTAACCGAGCCCGGCGAGCGAGGCCTGGCCCGCGTCGGCCGTGTAGTTGAAGAAGTTCTTGACGAACGTCCCGGTGGCCGCGGAGCTGTACTTCGTGCAGACGATCTCGTACGTGACGAGGATCAGCGGGTAGGCGCCTTGGGCCGTCGTCTTGTAGTTGATCTTCAGGCTCAGGTCATCGCCGGTGCCGACGACCTTGGCATCTGCGGCGGCGGCGCTGGCACTGGCCTTGTTCACATCGACCGGGCCGGAACCGCTGTCGATCGAGACGGTGGACAGACTGCCGTTGACTGCGAACGAGTACTCGGCGTAGCCGATCGAGCCCTCGGTCGCGGCGACGGCGGCGGCCACACCCTGCGACTTCGCCTTGCCCACGCCGGCGAACACCTTCGACGCGTTGTCCTTCGCCGGGGTGGCAGTGAAGTCAGCCGGAGCGGTGGCGGACAGGAAGTTCTCGAAGTTCTGCGTGGTGCCCGATGCGTCCGAGCGGTAGACCACATTGATCTTCGAGCTCGGCAGCGTCACCCCGGAGTTCTTCGCCGCGATGGCCGGGTCGTTCCACTTGGTGATCTTGCCGGTGAAGATTTCGGCAATGAGGACGGGCGTGAGGACAAGCTTTTGGACGCCGTTCAGCTTGTAGGCCAGCGCGATCGGACCCACGACCATCGGCAGGTCAAGGGGCGCGCTGGCGCAACGCTTCTGCGCGGCCGCGACCTCGCCCTTGGTCGGCGACAGCGCCGAGTCGGACCCGGCGAAGGCCACCTGGCCGGCGGTGAAGCTACTGACGCCGGCGCCCGAACCCGTGGGGTTGTAGTTGATCTTGGCGCCTGTGCAAGCCTTCGTGTACGCGTTGACCCACGCGGTCATCGCGTTGGTCTGTGCCGTCGAGCCGCCACCGTTGAGCGTGCCGGTGGAGCAGGTTGGCGCCCCGGCTGCGACTGTGCTGCTCGAGCTGGTGCTGCTCGAGTTGCCGGCACTGGTCGTCCCGTTGGACGACGGCTTGCTGCTGCTACAGGCGGCCAGCGCCGCAGCGGCGACCAGCACACCGGCGGCTACGCCGGCACGGTTGAGCTTCACGATCGGTTCTCCTTCGTCGGTGGACCTTCCGTTCGCCGACGCTAAGAGCGCTAAATGGCGTTGTGGGGTGGCCTCGGTGAACGAGGGGTGAATGGCGGCGCCCAAGGAGATGACCGGCGCAAATGCCCTAAATGGCCACTAGGTGAACTAGCTCACGCGGATTTTGCGCGGGGGGACCCTCGATCGACCTGGATCAGGGCGTTGTCCACTGCACGTCGAGGTCGTATTTGGTGAATTCCTCGCGCTCGTAGAGGCGCATTGCCGATGGGTTGTCACCGTCTACATAGAGCAGGACGTACGGGGAACCTTGATCGAGGAGATGGCGCAGGCCGCGGATCAGCAGTCCACGGCCCAGACCCAGGGACTGGGCCCGCGGCGCCACCCCGAGCACGTAGACCTCGCCGGCTCCGTCGGGATGCACCTTCGTCCAGTGGAATCCGAGCAGCTCGCCGTCCCGTTCGGCGAGCAGGAACCCGGCGGGGTCGAACCATGGTTCGGCGATGCGCGCCTGCAGGTCGGCAGTGGTCCAGCGGCCCTGTTCGGAGTGGGTGGCGAACGCAGCCGCGTTGACGGCGAGCCAGTCGTCGTCGTCCGCGCCGGGGACGAACGGCCGCACGACCACGCCCTCGGCAAGTGGCGGATCAGCTGGCAGGGGAGCGTCAGCACCGAGGGGCCGACGCAGCTGATGCAGCTCGCGCGTCCGCTCGAACCCGCGCTGTTCGAGAACGGGAACGAGCCGACTGCGCCGCCCGTGCGACCAGACGAGCACCGGACTGGCCGCCGCAGTGCCCGCGGCGTCGAGCAACGCATCGACTGCCGCGCCGGTAGCAGCGATCTCCAGTCCCGAGCCGTCGAGCTGGGCGTAGCCGACGAACCGATCCTCGTCACGCGCGAGGAAATGAGTGACGTTCGTGGAGGCGAGCTGGGTCAGCGTCTGGTCGGACAGAGGCGGTGCGCCGTCGGCGTCCTCGATCTCCGCGGCCAACTGAAGCACGGAGGAGCGCAGGTCGGCATCGGGAACTGCCGTCGTCAGCGAGAGCGACACACCCCAGACGCTAGCTGGGTGCGTTGAAGCGCCGCTCCAGGTCGGCGACGTTGTCCTCGGAGTCGGCCGGGGAACTGCTCGCGCCACCCCGGCTGGATTCCCGGCCGGAGTCGCGGCGCGATGTCGCGACCTCAGCCGGCCGGACGAACTTGTAGCCGACGTTGCGGACCGTCCCGATCATGGCCTCATACTCGACGCCGAGCTTCGCGCGCAGCCGCCGGACGTGGACGTCGACCGTGCGGGTGCCGCCGAAATAGTCGTAGCCCCAGACCTCTTGCACGAGGTGCGAGCGGGTGAAGACCCGGCCCGGGTGCTGCGCCAGGAACTTCAGCAGCTCGAACTCCTTGTAGGTCAGGTCCAGCGCCGTGCCGGACAGCCGGGCGGAGTAGGTGGTCTCGTCGATCGTGAGCTCACCGATCTCGAGCCGGCCGTTGACGTCGTCGGTCACCGCAGCGCGCCGCTCGACGGCCAGTCGCACCCGGGCGTCGAGCTCGGCCGGGCCGGCGGTGTCGAGGACGAAGTCGTCGACCGCCCACTCACCGGAGACGGCGATCAGGCCGCCTTCGGTCAGCACCGCAAGTACGGGCACCGAGGTACCCATGGCGGTCAGCAGGCGGACGAACGCGCGCGCGCTCATCAGGTCGCGGCGCGCATCAACCAGCACGGCGTCGCCCAGCGTGCGGTCGACGAGAGCGCTCGCGTCCTGGGGCAGGACTGTGACGTGGTGGGGAAGCAGGCCCAGAGCGGGCAGCACTTCAGCGGTGGGCTGTACGGCACCGGTGAGCAGGATGAGGTCCACACTCGCCTCCGGATCGACTAGGGATCGGCGGGGTGGTTCCCGGGGCGGCGACACTGCCGAACCCGGCGGGCGGCGCTGCCCTCAAGCGTGTACAGGTTACCTGACGCTACGAGCCGGCTGACATCTCGCCCCGTCCGCCGATACGTCGGCGCAGCGATCGGGACAATGGCATTCGTGCTCGTCCATCAAGTCTTCCTTCGCACCAGCGATGACGTGCGCCTGTCGGCGGAGCATTGGGATCTCGGCGGCCGCGAGTTGGCCTGCGTCGTGGCCCACGGGTTCACCGGCTCGTCGCGCAACGCGCACGTGCAGCGGATCTGCCGCGGTCTGGTCGAGCAGGGCATCAGCGTGCTGGCTCCCGACTTTCGCGGGCATGGCCGCTCGTCCGGTCGTGGAAGCGCCGGCGTCGAAGAGATCCACGACATCGCCGCCTGTGTGCGCTGGCTGCGCACCGCCGGGTACCGGCACGTCGCGATCGTGGGCTGGTCGATGGGCGGGACGGCCGTATTGCGTCACGCCGGACTCGGCGGCGACGCCGACGCCGTGGTGAGCGTGAGTGCGCCCGGCGTCTGGTTCGAGCGCGGCACCCGCCCGATGCGTCTCGTCCACTGGATGTTCGAGAGTCGGACGGGCCGCGTCGCGACCCGCGTCCTCAAGCGGACCCGGGTATCTGTCGACGCATGGACGCCGCTGCCCGAGGCGCCGGCCGACGTCGCCGGTGCGATTGCGCCGCGGCCGCTGCTGATCGTGCACGGCGACGCCGACGGCTACTTTCCGATTACTCACGTCGAGGCCCTCTCGGCGGCCGCACCGACGGCACAGGTGTGGATCGAGCCGGAGATGGGTCACGCCGAGGTCGCGACGACGGCGGACCTCATCACGCGCATCGGGGAATGGGTCCTCGCCGCATGTGGGCAGCGCGCGACGGTCTGCGACGATGACGAGCGTGACTGACGCCGCGGCGCCTGCGGGTGCCCCTGCCGACACGTCGGCCAGGAAGGTCGGCAGCGGTGCGGAATCCAGTCTGCTCGCTAGCTTGACGGTCGCCCTCGTCGCCGGGTCCGGCCTCGCCTTCGCTGCTCGCGCTGGGGCCACCGCCCTGCTCATTGCCGTGGCCGCCGTCCAGGCCGTCTTCGCCTTCGCCTGGGTGTTCGGCACGGCGATGCCCGGCCGACGTGGCGCGCTCGTCATCGCCGCCCTCGCCGCCGCCGGTTCCGATGTGTCGGCCTCGGTGTGGCCGCACGGGCGCCTCGGCGTCCTGCTGGCCGTCCTCGGGCTGGCCGTGCCCGTCATGTTCGTGCACCAATTGATGCGCGGTGCGGCGCGTGTGCAGGTCGTCTCATCACTTTCGGCCGTGGCGATGCTCGTCCTCGCCGAGGTGGCGCTGCCGGCACTGCTCCAACTCCGGCATGAGTTCACTGACGCCGGTCTGGGCGGTCGCGTGGTGTCCGCCGCCGTCGCGGCCACGGCCGGCGCACTGGTCGTCGGCTACCTCGTCGACATGCTGCTGCCGGCCCCCCGGTTCGACCCGGACGTGCCGCGGGGCCTCCTCGCCCTGGTCGCGTCGGCCGGTCTCGGTGGTTCGGTGGGCTACCTGATCCTTAACACCGAGGTCGGCTTCGCTCAAGGACGCTCGGCGTTCATCGGCGCGGCCCTGGGCGCACTCGCCGGTCTGCTGGGGATCGCTGCCGCCTTCGTCCTATTCACGACACCCGAGACGAGCTCCCGGCTCGGCCGGGCGTTGCGCCCGGTCCTGGCCGCACTGCTGCCGATCTGTGTCGTCTCGCCCGCAGCATTCCTGCTCTGTCTCGCTCTGCGTTCCTGACGTGGTTATCGCGCTCCTGGCCATCGTGGCCGTGGTGCTGGTCCTCGGCCTCGCCCTCGCCCTGATCGACCGCGTCGGCGTCGGGCTGGCCGAGCGCAAGGCGTCGGAGTACTTGTCCGAACCGTTCGGCCACCCGGCCACCGTGCGCGTACACGGAACCCCGTTCCTCACTCAGGCGCTGCGCGGGCGCTACAGCCAGGTGGACGTCTCCGGCGGCGGACTGCGCATCGGCGAGATGACCGGCGCGACTCTCAACGCCCGGCTGCGCAACATCTATCTGCCGTTGCGTGAGCTGCTCGGCGGCCACGCCAAGGAGTTGCCCTGCGAGCACGTCGAGGGACAGATCGTGTTGCCCTTCGGCGAACTGGCCCGGGTGGCGCGGATCCCCGGCCTGGAGCTCAAGCTTGTGGGCGAGAAGCTCGTCGCGTCGGCCGCACTGCCGGTGCCGGGCATCAGCCAGCTGGCCCGGGTGAGCGGCGAAGCCATCCTCACTCTCGGCGGTGGCGGCGGCTCGGTGTGGCTGCGGATCCGCGGGGTGTCCGTGGCCGGTATCAACCTGCCGGGCATCGTGCTCAACCAGCTGCTGCCCACGCTCAATGTCCCGATCCCGCTGCCGGAGCTGCCTTACGGACTGCGCCTGGACGACCTACGGGCTACCCCGTCCGGCGTGGTGGTGTCCGGATCGGCTGAGGCCGTGGTGTTCCGGCGTCCCGACCATCTCACTATGCAGGACGATCGTCCCGAGCAGTGATCGAGCTGGGTAGCGCGGCCGGGAAGCGGACCGTTACCCTCGCGGTATGGGCCCCGCGCTCCGTTCAGGGAGCATGCCGGTGAGGATCTTCCTCACCTCCCGCCGCACGGTCGACCTGTGCCGTGTGGGCAGCTGCCTGTGTCGTCCCGCCTGACCGGCTGACTCGCGCGTTTCGCGCCGCTGTCACCCGGAACCCCGCGCCGTCATCACGGCACCCCGGTACGTCGTGCCGACCACTGTTGTGCACGCCCACACCCAGATCGAGGAGAACAAATCATGAGCCGCGAAGACGTGCTCGTCTCGGCCGATTGGGCCGAGGAGAACCTGGACACCGACGGTGTCGTTTTCGTCGAGGTCGACGAAGACACCTCCGCCTACGACGGCGGCCACATCGCCGGCGCCGTCAAGCTGGACTGGAAGACCGAACTGCAGGATCAGATCCGTCGCGACTTCGTGAACAAGGAGCAATTCGAAGCCCTGCTGTCGGGGAAGGGCATCAGCAACGACGACACCGTCGTGCTCTACGGCGGCAACAACAACTGGTTCGCCGCCTACGCCTACTGGTACTTCAAGCTCTACGGGCACGACGGCGTGAAGCTGCTCGACGGCGGGCGCAAGAAGTGGGAGCTCGACGGCCGCGAACTGTCGAAGGACACCGTCTCCCGCCCGGCCACGCAGTACACCGCAAAGGACCAGGACACCTCGATCCGCGCGTTCCGGGACGAGACGGTCGAGGCGATCGGCAAGAAGAACCTCGTCGACGTCCGGTCGCCCGACGAGTTCTCCGGCAAGCTGCTCGCCCCGGCGCACCTGCCGCAGGAGCAGAGCCAGCGCGGCGGCCACATCCCGACAGCGCTGAACGTGCCGTGGAGCAAGGCCGCGAACGAGGACGGCACGTTCAAGTCCGA
>JAOPVG010000542.1 GCA_025966255.1 Jatrophihabitans sp. | reverse complement strand
TATCGGCGGCCGCTGTCAGATCGAGACCAGCCTCGGCCAGGCCTGCGATGATACCGATCTGCCATGCTTGTCCGGCAGCGCCACCACCACCGAGAACCAGAGCAACGTTGTGAACCATAGGTTTCGCCTTTCAGGAATGCCTGGTTGTCGAGGCGCTCCCGGCGATACCTACGTCAATCGCCCGACCGTGACGGGAAGGGGAGCACCCACATCGATACAGCGTTCATGGGTCTCACCTCCTCGGGCGGTGCCACGGTCAACTGCAAGCTACAAGCCCGAGCAGCACCCCGGCCAATCCTTTCCCAGCCACGTGATCACGACTCGTTCACCCGAGGAGGAGCCCGACCGGTCTAGATCTCGACCCCGGCCGCCTGCCGCTCGAACTGCGTGCGATAGAGCTCGGCATAGAGACCGTTGGACGCCAGCAATTCGCTGTGCTTACCCAGCTCGACGATCCGGCCGGCGTCGAGCACCACGACCGTGTCGGCGTTGAGGATCGTCGACAGCCGGTGCGCGATGACGAGTGACGTCCGGCCGGCCAGCGCCCGGGCCAGCGCCTCCTGCACCGCCGCCTCGCTCTCGCTGTCGAGGTGGGCGGTGGCTTCGTCGAGGATGACGATCTCCGGGGCCTTGAGCAGCAGCCGGGCGATCGCGAGCCGCGCCTTCTCCCCGCCGGACAGCCGGTACCCCCGGTCGCCGACCACGGTGTCCAGCCCGTCGGGCAGCGCCCGGACGAGGTCGGCGATCTGCGCCGCCTCGATGGCCTGCCAGAGCTGGTCGTCCGAGGCGTCGGGGGCCGCGTAGACCAGGTTGGCCCGGATCGTGTCGTGAAACATGTGCGCTTCCTGGCTGACGACGCCGATGCGGTCGTGCAGCGATTGCTGGGTGACGGTGCGGACGTCCTGACCGCCGACGAGCACCTGGCCGGACGTCACGTCGTACACCCGCGGCAGCAGCTGGCTGATCGTCGTCTTGCCCGCGCCCGACGGGCCGACGAGCGCGATCAGCTGGCCGGGTTCGGCGCGGAAGGACACGCCGTGCAGCACCTCGGTGGCCGCGGTGTTGTCGAGCACGGCCACGTCTTCGAGCGAGGCGAGCGACACCTCGGCGGCCGTCGGGTAGCCGAAGTGCACGTCGACGAACTCGATGCTGCGCGCGTTCTGCGGCAGGTCCGCCGCGCCGGGTGCGTCGGCGATCATCGGCTCGAGATCAAGCACTTCGAAGACGCGGTCGAAGCTCACCAGCGCGCTCATGACGTCGACGCGCGCGTTCGACAATGCGGTCAGTGGCCCGTACAGCCGGCTCAGCAGCAGCGCGAGCGTGACGACGGTGCCCGCCGACAGCTGGCCCTTGATGGCCAGGTAGCCACCCAGGCCGTAGACGAGGGCCTGGGCCAGCGAGGCGACGAGCGTCAGCGCGACGAAGAACGCGCGTCCGTACATCGCCGAGGTGACGCCGATGTCGCGCACCCGGGAAGCGCGGGCGCGGAAGGAAGCGTCCTCATGCTCGGGATGTCCGAACAACTTGACCAGCAGCGCGCCGGCCACGTTGAAGCGTTCGGTCATCGTGTTGTTCATGGACGCGTTGAGGTTGTAGGACTCCCGGGTGATCTGCTGCAGTCGCTTCCCGATCCGCCGCGCCGGGATCACGAAGATCGGCAGCATGACCAGCGAGATCAGCGTGATCTGCCAGGACAGGGTGAACATCACCGCCGCGGTGAGCACGAGGCCGACGGCGTTGGACACCAGTCCGGACAGCGTGGACGTGAACGCCTGCTGGGCACCGAGGACGTCGTTGTTGAGGCGGCTGACCAGCGCGCCGGTCTGCGTGCGGGTGAAGAACGCGAGTGGCATGCGCTGCACGTGGTCGAACACTGCGGTGCGCATGTCATAGATCAGGCCCTCACCGATGCGCGCGGAGTACCAGCGCTGGGTGAAGGACAGTCCGGCGTCGACGACGGCCAGGCCGGCGATGATGAGCGCGATCGTCACGACCGCGCCGGCCGCGGCATGGCCGGTGATGTCGTTGATGACACGGCCGGCGAGGACGGGCGTGACGACGCCGATCAATGCGTCCGCGACGACCATCACCAGGAAGACGATGAGGTCGACCTTGTAGGGCGCGGCGAAGCGGAACACCCGCTTCCAGGTGCCCTTGGGCAGCTTTTTCTCGACGGAGTTCCCGCGATTGCGCATCGAGCTCATCGCCCGCATCGCGCTCATATGGTCAATCGACATTTGGCAGCCCTTCCGTGGCGCGAACGCCCGCATACCCGGCCGCTGTTCCCATTCTCGCGCAGGCGGCGACAACGCCGTTACGCCGCCGCGGGGGCAGGCAGGTTGCCGGTCCCGGCCCGACGCCCCACGTTGACGGCCCGGAGCTCAGGCTTCGGCGTCCAACCCGGCCAGGGTGCGGAGCCGGCGGTACTGCGCTTCGCGCTCGGCGGCCTGCTGCTCGTCCTGGGAACGGATCGCGGCGCCCAGCAGCAGCGCCTTCGTCTCCGCGGCGGCATCCCGGTCCACGGCGAGCAGGGCCGCGACGGTGGCCTCGACCGCGGTTGCCAGCTGATCGAGCGGCACGACGTGGGAGGCGAGACCGATCCGCAGCGACTCCGCGGCGTCGACCCGGCGCCCGGTCAGGCAGATCTCGGCGGCGCGCGAATAGCCGACGAGATCGACGAGCCGCTTGGTGCCACCCAGATCAGGAACGATGCCGAGCTTCGGCTCAGCCAGGCAGAAGAGGGCGTCCTCAGCCAGGATCCGGATGTCGGCGCCGAGTGCGAGCTGGAAGCCACCACCGATGGCGTGCCCCTGGACGGCGGCGACGC
>JAOPVG010000539.1 GCA_025966255.1 Jatrophihabitans sp. | reverse complement strand
CACTGCCGGCCCGTTCGGACGACGTGCCCGCCCTGATTCCCTTCGACGCCCGATCGAAGAAGGCACTGGAGCTCACCTATCGAGCGGCACTGGCTATGGGCCACGACTACATCGGGACCGAGCACATCCTGCTCGCGCTCCTGGAAGTCGACGGCGACACGGACCCGCTCACCGGCCTTGGTATCAGCAGATCAACCGCCGAAACCTCTATCGCCGCTGCCGTCGCGGCGCGAGCGGCCGGCCGACCGACCTGACCGACAGCCGATCCCCGATCAGGGCGCGGCTAGTCTGGTCGTCGTGGGGACGACCCGCTCTTTTGACGGCGTCCAGTCGATAGCACCGCGCTTTCGACGATGGGCCACCCTTTGCTGAGCATCTTGTGCGCGGCGCTGGCTGCGGTCGGCAACGCAGTGGCCAACGTTGCGCAGCGCAAGGCGAGCTTGGAGCAACCGCCGGCCCTGCGCTTCGGAGTGCATTTTCTGCACGATCTGATCCGCCAACGTATCTGGCTGCTCGGCTTCGCCGGAATGGTTGCCTCGTTCGTGCTGCAAGCGGTCGCCCTCAGCCAAGGGCAGCTGTCGGTCGTCGAAACGATCATCACCCTCGAGGTGCCGCTCACGCTTCTCGTCGCCTCGCAGGTGTTTCGGACCAGGCTCGGGAAGGATGAATGGGGCGGCGTCATCGCCATGACCGCCGGCATGATCGTCTTGCTGGTCGCGCTCAATCCACGCGTGGGCAACGAGACCGACGTCAGCCACAGGGTGTATGTGCTTGCCGGTGGCGGGACGGCAGCGACCATCGCACTCCTCATCGCCGTGGCGGTGCGCGGGCCACGAGCCTGGCGGACGGTCTGTCTCGGCGCGGCCACTGGCACGTGCTTCGGTCTCACGGCGACGCTTATCAAGGAGACGATGTCGCAGCTGAGCAGCCGAGGGTGGGTCGGCGTCGTATCCACGTGGCAGACCTACGCCGCGGTGGGATTCGGGATCCTCGGTGTGGTGATCATGCAGTGGGCGCTGCACAGCGGGCCGTTGTTGGCCGCGCAGCCAGGCTTCACCCTGATGGATCCGCTGGTATCGATCTTGTGGGGCGTGCTGGTGTATCACGAGGCCGTGCGCACCGGATGGTGGCTTGCGGTCGCGCTCGTCGGCGCCGGTGGGATCGCGATCGGCGTACTGCTGCTGGCGCGGTCCCCCCTCCTCGCCGGGCAGGGCACATCGGAGGCGGCCGGGACGGTCAGCCCTGTTCGCGCAGCGCCCGCAGACTCTCCTTGAGCGAACCCATCGTCGCGAGCACCGCCGTGGGCTCGTAGCCGCAGTGAGCCATGCAGTTGTTGCAGCGCGCGTCCTTGCCGCGGCCGTAGGCATCCCAGTCGGTGGTCTCGATGAGTTCCTTGTAGGTCTTCACGTAGCCGTCGGCCATCAGGTAGCACGGCTTCTGCCACCCCAGCAATGAATAGGACGGGATCCCCCACGCCGTGCACTGGAAGTCCTTCTTGCCCTCGAGGAAGTCCAGGAACAGCGGCGAGTGGTTCAGCCGCCAGCGCTTGCGGTTGCCATCGGCGAAGGCCTTCGAGAACAGCTGACGGGTCTCGGTGACGCCCAGGAAGTGGTCCTGGTCCGGCGCCTTCTCGTACGCGTAGGCCGGCGAGAGCATCATGCTGTCGACCTTGACCTCATCGTTGAGGAAGTTCATCACGTCGATGATGGTCTGCGGAGTGTCGGTGTTGAAGAAGGTCGAGTTCGTCGTGACCCGGAAGCCCTTCTCCTTGAGGAAGTTGATGGCCGCGACGGCCTCGTCGAAGACCCCCACCTTGGCCACCGAATCGTCATGACGCTCACGCAGTCCGTCGATGTGGATGGCAAAGGAGAAGTACGGCGAGGGCTTGAAGTCGAACTTGTCCCAGCGCTTGCGGATGAGCTCGGCGTTGGTGCACAGATAGACGTATTTCTTGCGCTTGACGAGCTCGTTGACCATGGCGTCGATCTGCGGGTGCATCAGCGGCTCACCGCCGGCGATGGACACCATCGGGGCGCCGCATTCCTCGATCGCGGACACCGCCTGTTCGACCGGCATCCGCTGGCGCAGCAGCTCGTGCGGCTGCTGGATCTTGCCGCAACCGTTGCATTTCAGGTTGCACGCGTACAGCGGTTCGAGCTCGACGATCAGCGGGAACTTCTCGCGACGGCGCACCTTCTGCGAGAACAGGTACCAACCCATGCGGGCGCCTTGCCGAAGTGGAATGGGCATCAGCCAGTGACTCCTTTTGGAAGCGTGAACGTGACGTCTTCGCGGGCGGTGACGCGCTCGATCACGTCGACCGGGCCGAGAGCTCGGAGGGCGCCGACCATTTCGTCGACGAGATGGGGTGGTGCGGAGGCTCCGGCGGTGACGCCGACCGTCGCCGCGTTCTCGAGCCAGTCGGGCAGCACTCCAGTGGCGTCGTCGACGAGGTGGGCCGGTGTGCCGAGCCGCTCGGAGACCTCGACGAGGCGCAGCGAGTTGGATGAGTTGGCCGAGCCGAGGACGATCAACACGTCCGACTCCCGCGCGATCGCCGCAACCGCGCGCTGGCGGTTGGTCGTGGCGTAGCAGATGTCGTCGGTGGGAGACGACTCGATATCCGGGAAGCGGCTGCGCAGCACGGCAACCGTGTCGGCGGCATCGTCGGCCGCGAGCGTCGTCTGCAACACGTACGCCACGCGCTGCGGGTCGTCCGGAGTGACCGCGGCGGCCTCGGCCGCGTTCTGCACCAGCGTGATCCGGCCGGGCACCTCGCCCAGGGTGCCCTCGACCTCATCGTGGCCGGCATGGCCGATCAACATGACGGTGTCGCCGCGGCCCACAAAGCGGCGCGCTTCGGTGTGGACCTTCGCGACGAGCGGGCAGGTGGCGTCGATGACGTTCAGGCCGCGGCGTTCCGCCTCAGTTCGCACGGCCGGCGCGACACCGTGCGCGGAGAACACAACGGTCGTGCCGTCGGGGACCTCGCTGAGCTCGTCGACGAAGACCGCGCCCTGGCGTTGCAGGTCGGCGACCACGTGCGCGTTGTGCACGATCTGGCGGCGCACATAGATCGGGCGCGAGTACCGCTGCAGCGCGAGTTCAACGATGTCGATAGCGCGCTCGACGCCGGCGCAGAACGAGCGGGGTCCGGCGAGGAGCACGCGGCGAGGGCCGGCGAGGTCGGCCCAGCGCTGCAGCGCCGGGCCGGTGCGGCGTAGTACGCGCAGGGCCTTCGCGCCGGCCGGCAGGGTGTTCAGCCGGGCGAGCGGTGTGTACGCGGTGTCCACGATGACCCGCACGACAGCGACCGGCACCCGATCAGGCCCCTTGTCGAGCGCCCGCACGATCTCGGCGGACTCCATGTCCACGGCGAGCGCCCCGGTGGCCGCCAACCGCTCTCGCTCTTCTTGGCTGCTGACGATGTGATCACAGCTGACCATCGGCCCGCAGTGCACGCGTAGGCCAAGGCGCCGAAGTTCGGCGACGAGCGGCGCCGCAGCGCGAAGCACGGTGCGGCCTCGGTCGTCGCGCACCTCCGTCGCCACCACGATGTCGCCGGGGCGCAGCGACGGATCCAATCCGCCGGCCACGCCGGCGACCGCGACTGCGCTCGGCTGGAGCTCCGCCACGCGCGGTAGCCATTGCCGCACTCGTGCCGCGCCCATCCCGCACCGCTCGATCGTCGCGCCCGGGACCTGCCCCCGCAGCGCGGCGTACTCACTCCGCAGTGCGGTGACGACGACCAGCCCGGTTGTCACGGCGAACCTCCTGTGGTCGCGGAGACGTACCGGCCGAGCGCGCTCAACGGGAACACCAGGCGGTACATCTCATAGCTTAGGTAGAAGTCGCCCGGGAAGCCGGTTCCGGTGAACAGGTCCTCGTCCCATCCTCCGTCGGCCCGCTGCGATTCGACCAGCCACGAAACGCCCCGCGCGACCGCCGGGGTGTGGGGGTCGACGGCGAGCAACGCGAGCAGCGCCCACGCGGTCTGGGACGGGGTGGACTCGCCACGGCCGCGCCACGCGTCATCGGTGTAGGAGCGCAGATCCTCGCCCCAGCCGCCGTCGTCGTTCTGGTGCGCCTCCAGCCAGGCGATCGCGCGATCGATCGCGGCGGACTGCGGGTCGACGCCGGCCGCGATGAGGGCCGGGACGGCCGCCCCGGTTCCGTAGACATAGTTGGTGCCCCAGCGTCCGAACCACGATCCGTCCGGCTCCTGGGCGTCCAGCAGCCATTGCACTCCGATGCGGGCGGCGTCTTCGCCACCCATCCCGCACTGAGCGAGCATCTCGACGACGTGCGCCGTGACGTCGGCTGACGGCGGATCGATCACCGCTCCGAAGTCGCAGAACGGCAGCTTCTCGACCAACCTGCGGGTGTTGTCGGCATCGAATGCGGCCCATCCGCCGTCACGTGACTGCATGCCGACGGTCCAGGCGACGCCGCGATCCAGCGCGGCCTTGACACCGGGCAGGACGTCCTGCACGCGGTGCAGCGCCAGCACGACTTCGGCCGTGTCGTCGATGTCGGGATAGCCGTCGTTGGCGAACTCGAAGGCCCAACCGGCCGGTTCCAAGCCGGGTCGGCGCACCATCCAGTCGCCGGTCGTTCGGATCTCCTCGCCGAGGGTCCACTCGACCGCCCGGGTTACCGCGGGGTCGTCGGCCGGGCACCCGGCGTCGAGCAATGCGGTCACGGCCAGGCAGGTGTCCCAGACCGGCGATTGGCACGCCTCCAGCCGCCGCAGCGTCCCGTCCGGCGTGGGTTCATGGACGAGGAAGAGGTCCAGACCGGCGATGGCGGCCGACAGAACCGGGTGATCGAGCGGATAGCCGAGCAGGTGCAGCGCCAAGATCGAGTACACCCAGGGCGGCTGGATGCCGCCCCAACCGCCGTCGTCTTCCTGCCGGGCAATGATCCACTCGGCGGCCTGCCGCATCGCCAGTTTGCGCCCGGGCTTGAGCGGCGAACGGTCGTACACCTTCAGCGCCTTGTCCAACAGACCGAACCCACTTGCGATCACGCCGCCGCGGATGGCCCGGGGGGTGTGTCCAGTGCGCAGTTCGGTCAGGGTGAAGGGCAACGGTCGTACCGGTCGCAGCGTGGCGACCACGGTGATGGGAACGACTGTCTGGCGGGCCCAGCACGCCCAGTCGTAGATGTTGAGTGGCGCCCACTTCGGCAACAGAACGACCTCAGGCGGCATCGCCGGCAGGTCGTCCCACGACCACTCGCCGAACAGGGCCAACCAGATGCGGGTGAAGACCCGGCTCGCCTCGATGCCGCCGTTCGCGACGACGAACTCGCGGGCCGTGACCATGTGCGGGGCGTCGGGTTGGTCGCCCGCCAGGCGCAAGGCGGCATAGGCCTCGATGGTCGTCGAAAGATCGCCCGGTCCACCCGTGAAGGTGGCCCAGGTGCCGTCGTGACGTTGCTGGCTGCGGATCCACCGGGCCGCATCGGCGAGGTCCACGGGCTGGAGGATGCCGAGGAACTGGCGCAGCAACAGATCCTCGGCATCCATCGTGACGTTGGTGCGCAGCTCGCCCTTCCACCACCCACCTGGTGCCTGGCGGGCCACGAGGTGATCACGCGCACGCGTGAGCGCGCCAGTTACGTCGACGGCGCTGGCCTGTGCGGTCACCGGTTCCTCCTGGACAGCGTGATGTGCTGGGTCAACGGTCGCGGCTGACGATGTAGGTGGCGACAGCCGCGAGTTCTGCGGCCGCCGAGTCGACGAGCTCCAACCCGGCCAGGTGCTCCAGCGCGGTGGCCAGACGGCGGTCCGCCTCGCGCACCGCCCAATCGAGACCGCCCGCTTCGGTGATGAGTTGGGTCGCCCGTTCGACATCGGCTTCGGTCGCCGGCGGCTCGCCGGAGAACAACTCGCGCAGCTCGGTCGCCGCCCGCGAGTCGCCCGACATGGCGGCGACGATCGGAGCGCTGCGCTTGCCTGCGCGGACGTCCGAAGACGACGACTTACCGGTCTTCGCGGGATCGCCGACCACTCCGAGGATGTCGTCGACTAGTTGGAACGCGATGCCCAGTTCCTCACCGAAGGCCGCCAGCCCCGCAACGATGTGCTCCGGCGCGCCAGCAGCGAGCGCGCCGATCGAGGATGCGCAGGACAGCAGGGCCGCCGTCTTGCCCGACTCCATGGCCAGTACCTCGTGCAGTTCCACGGCCTCGGCCTGCTCGAGCCGCAGATCTTGCGACTGGCCGCTGATCAGCAGCTGCGTGGCATCAAGCAGACAGGGCAGGCTGCGTCGACCGGCGAGTCCCCACTCGGCCAACAGCTCGATGGCCAGCGTCAACATGGCGTTACCGGCGAGGATGGCCTGCCCATCGCCGAAGACCACCCAGCCGGTCGGGCGATGCCGCCGTTCGACGTCGCGATCCATGACGTCGTCGTGCAGCAACGAGAAGTTGTGCACCAGTTCGACCGCGAGCGCACCGGGAATGCCGCAGTCCGCCGTGCCGAGCACCGCCTCGGCCGACAACACGGCGAGGGCCGGGCGGATCGCCTTGCCACCGCCTTCGGTGGGACGGCCGTCGGCGTCACACCAACCCATCTGGTAGCCCGCGATGAGGCGCATCTGTGGGTCGGCCAACTTGCCCACGGCCAGGCGCAGAGCGGGCTCGACGAGTTCGCGGGCTCGGCCGAGAACGGCCGGGGCGGTGTGGTTCATCTGCCGGGTCATGCCGCGAACTCCGATGTCTGGTCGGCCGGGATCTTCAAGGCCGCCTCGGCGGCGGCGATCCCGCTGCGCACGGCACCCTCCATAGTGTCGGGCCATCCGGTGTCGGTCCAGGCGCCGGCGAGCCACACGCCGTCGGGACCTGCGCCGGCCGAGGGGCGCATGGCCCAGGATCCCGCAGCCTGCCGGAACGTCGCCCGGCGCTCCCGGGTGACGAATGCGTCGAGCACGGTGGCCTCGCCGGCCGCTGGAAGCAGCCGAGCGAGCGCGGCCAGGAATCGTTCGCGCACCGTGCGGCTCGGCTCGTCGACGATCGCGTCGGCGGCCGACACGGTGATCGCGAGGTACTGCCCGTGCGGGTGGATGGTCCGCAGGCCCGAGGAGTCGGTGCGGTCGAAGAACCATTGCACCGGCGAGTCGATCGCTGCACCGAACGGGAGGTCGGTGA
>JAOPVG010000536.1 GCA_025966255.1 Jatrophihabitans sp. | reverse complement strand
ACCGCAGTGAACGCGGCCCGCAGTGGATCGGGCCCGCGCAGGAGGTCGGCCAGGAAGCCGAGTTCGGGCACGTCCAACTCGGCCAGCGCCGCCAGGGTCTGCTCGATCGGACGGAACCCACTCAACGCCTCGAACGGGGTGAGTGCGCAGATCAGCTCTGGCTTGTGGTTGGCGTCGCGGTAGTTGCGCTCCGGGGCGTCGCGGGGAATGCCGGCCGCGGTCTCGGCGGTGAAGCCGGCCCGGGCCTGCTCGAGGGTCGGGTGCACCTGGATCGACAGCGACTTCTGCGCGGCGAGCACCTTGAGCAGGAACGGCAGCTGCGGCCCGAAGCGGTCGACGACGTCGGCCCCGAGGATGCCGACGGGGTCGTCGGCGATCACGGCCTCGAGGTTGCGGCCGTCCGCCGGTACGTGGGACGGGTCGTCGGGGTGCGCGCCGAACCACAGCTCGGCGACCGGGGCACCGTCCGGCTCCGCACCGAGCAGTTCCGGGATGACGGTCGGCGATCCCCATTCGTAGCGGCGGATGGTGCCATCGAGGGCGAGCACGGTCATGACGACGCACCGCGGTCCAGATCGGGCTCGAGGTAGATCACGCGAGCGGTCGGGACGGCGGCGCGGACGCGCGCCTCGGCCGCGTCGATCGCTGTGGCGACGTCGGCGAGGGTGGCCGACGACGGCATCGCGACCTTGGCGCCGACGAGCAGCTCGTCCGGGCCCAGATGCATGGTGCGCAGGTGGATGACGCGGTCGACCCCGTCACCGAGCAGCGCCGATTCGATGGCCGCCACCTCGACGGGTGCGGCGGACTCCCCCAGCAGCAGACTCTTGGTCTCGATCACCAGGATCACGGCCACGATGATCAGCAGGGCGCCGATCGCGCAGGTCCCGATGCCGTCCCACACGGCCTGGTCGGTGAGGGCCGATATCCCGACGGCGACGAACGCGAAGACGAGCCCGATGAGCGCGGCGACGTCCTCGAGCAGGACGACGGGGAGCTCCGGGTTCTTCGCGTGCCGGATGAAGCCGAGCCAGGTGTCCTCGGCCTTGAGGTGCCGCGACTCCCCCACTGCGGTGCGCAGGGAGAAGCCTTCCAGCCCGATCGCGATGAGCAGGACAACGATCGCGACGATGGGCGATTCGAGCTTGTGTGGATGCCGGACCTTTTCGATGCCTTCGTACAACGCGAACAGGCCACCGGCCGAGAAGAGCATCAGCGCGACGAGGAACCCGTAGACGTAGCGGTCGCGGCCGTAGCCGAACGGGTGGTCCGCCGTCGCCTTGCGTTTCGCCTGCTGGCCGCCCCGGAGCAAGAGGCCCTGGTTGCCCGAGTCGACGACGGAGTGCACGCCCTCGGCCAGCATCGACGACGACCCGGTGATGGCGAATGCGATGAACTTGATGACGGCGATCCCGAGGTTCGCCCCGAGCGCGGCAATGATCGCCTTCGAACCTCCCGAAGCGCTCATTCCCTCAGTGCGCCCGCTCGGCCGGTCCGGGCGAACCGGGATCGAGACCCAGACCGAGCGCCAGATACGTAGCCGTGAATTCGCCGAACGCGGTCGCGGAGGCGAAGCGGGCGAGCGGATCGCCGGCCGGGACGTCGACGCTGGAGGAGCGCAGTCCGAGACCGGCGGCAAGATCGTGCAGGGCCTTGGCTGCGCGACGGGCCGCGACCTCGTCGAGCTGGATCTGCGCATCGGAGCGATCGCCGAGCAGCACGTCGTCGGCCGACCCGTCGTCACCGACGACCAGTAGCCGGGGACGCACGGCCGGTGTCTCGTCCAGGCGATCGCGGAACAAGTCGTCGACCGGCGCCGGACCGGCCCCGCGCAGGAGTGCACCCGCACGCCCCACGCCGTCGGGCAGGCTCACCGACACCGACGAGACGCCGGAGAACTGCTGCAGCGCGTCGGAGATCGCGCGCGCCGCCACCCCGGCCAGCGCGCCGGCACCGACGATCAGCGGTATCGCGTCGGCGAACTCGACGGCCAGCGCCTTGGCCGGATTGGTGAACGCGTCCCCCGCGAGCCGGCAGGCCTCGGCCTGCTCGTCGAGCGCGTCAGCGACCTCGATGAGGAGCCCGGACGGGATCTGGTTGATGCCGAGCACGTCGAGCGCCTGGAGCAATGGGGTGAGCACCGACCAGCGGGCTGCCCGCGGGTTGATGTCGCGCGGCAGTTCGTGCAGCGGCGCCCGGCCGGCGGCCGCAGCGGCGACCTGGCTGGCCGCCGGAGCGACCACGGCCATGGCCAGCCCCCGCTGAACTCCTTGAGCGGCCAACTCGGCCAGCCGGGGATGGCGCCCGTCCACCGAACCGATCAGCAGCGCGTCAGCGGGACCGGCCCAGCGGGGCAGTTCGACGCCGTGCCAGGTGAGGGCGGGCGTGCGCGTGCAACTCACGCGCGTCACCAATCGGGACACGGCCGACGGCGCGGAGTCGGTGGCCACCAGCAGGGCGCGCGGCATCTCGTCGCCGCGTAGCCGCTCGATGCCGAAGTCGCCGATCGTGTCGACGGCGCGGCGCACCTGCGCACCCGCCGTCGCCAAGGCCCAGAGCAGGCGCTGCTCGTCGCGCTGTTCGAGGCGGGCCGGCTCGTTCAGCAGGCCCTCGTCGAAGCTCATGCCTGACCGTCAGGGTCGGGGGACGGCTCCGGGGTCAGGGGCGGCCCGGCCGGCGACTCGGCGGAGGCGTCGATGCCGATGCCGCGCGGCCCCGGCTCCGCTTCGTCCAGCAGCAGCACGGGGATGCCGTCCTCGATCGGATAGGTGGACTCGCAGAACGTGCAGACGAGCACCGGGGCGCCGCCGCGGTTGTCCTCGCGCAGGGGCGCGTGGTCGTCACTCGGGCAGGCGAGCATCTCGAGCAGCGTCGCGTTGAGGGGCATGGGAGCGTCTCCTCCGGTTCAGCCGCGGATGGCAGCTAGGGCGTCGTCGCGGACCTGCTCCATCGCTACGCGGGTCCGGCCCTCGACGTTGAGTCGCAGCAACGGTTCGGTGTTGGACGCGCGGACGTTGAACCAGGTGCCGTCGGTCAGTTCGACGGTCAGCCCGTCCAGGTCGTCGATGTCCTTCGTCCGGTCGGCGAAGGCGGCCCGCACCGCAGCCACGCGGCCGGGCGGGTCGTCGACCGTCGAGTTGATCTCCCCGGACGAGACGTACCGGGTGAACTCCTCGGTGATCTCGGCGAGCGTGCGCTCCTGCTCGCCGAGGGCGGCGAGCACGTGCATCGCGGCGAGCATGCCGGTGTCGGCGAACCAGAAGTTCCGGAAGTAGTAGTGGGCCGAGTGCTCGCCGCCGAACACCGCATTGACCTTCGCCATCTCACCCTTGATGAACGAGTGGCCGACCCGCGTGCGGATCGGCACCCCGCCGTGCTCGCGGACGATCTCGGGTACGGCGTGCGACGTGATCAGGTTGTGGATCACGACGCTGCCCGGCGATTTGGCGAGCTCGCGCGTCGCGACCAGAGCGGTGATGGCACTGGGCGGGACGGCCGCGCCGTTCGCGTCGACGACGAAGCACCGGTCGGCATCACCGTCGAAGGCCACACCGAGGTCTGCGCCTTCGGCCACGACGACGCGCTGCAGGTCGACGATGTTGGCCGGCTCCAGCGGATTCGCCTCGTGATTGGGGAACGAGCCGTCCAGTTCGAAGTACA
>JAOPVG010000529.1 GCA_025966255.1 Jatrophihabitans sp. | reverse complement strand
GACGCTCCAGGTGCCCGTTCTCGGCTGACGCCCGCACCGCACCGAATCAGTCCGGTACGGCGCTCCGCGCGGGCGGTCCGAAGCGCGCTCGACACCTTGATCGGGCGTTCGGCTGGCGGGTGGCATTCTGCGCCGTCGCGGCGGTTGGTGTCGGCGCGCTCGTTGCGACGGTGACGTGCGTGCCCTGCATCGGAAATGCCGGTTCGGCCGGCTTCGCCGCTCTGGCGCGATAGCCGCTTGCTCCTCGAGTCCCCGCCGTCCTCGGCCGGCTTCCTGATCATGGGCGGCAAGTTCGCGGCGCTGACGTAGGTGACGCCGCTTCTGCGGCCCACCACCCGCACCCCGTGCTCATGGAACGAAGGATCGGGAGGCCCGGCGTAACGCCGGGCACTCACCGTCCGCGCGACCCCGGTAATCTCAAGCCGTTAGCACTCCCCGCCCTCGTAGCTCAGGGGATAGAGCGCCGGACTCCTAAGCCGGGCGTCGCCGGTTCGAATCCGGCCGGGGGCACCCCCGAATCTATTGGGATTCGACGGCGATTGCCTTCCTGCAAATTCTCATCGTGGAATGGTTCATGGAATGAACTCGGCTACGCTGATGATCATGCCGCCTCGCAAACGTCGGCCTCGTGGCCATGTCGAGCAGCTGCCTTCGGGCACGTTCCGCGCCGTCGCGTACGCCGGCGTCGACCCGTTCACTGGAAAGGACCGATACCTCAAGCGCACTGCTCCCACATGGGACGCAGCGCAGGTCACGCTGACCAGGCTGATGGGCGAGATCCATGAGGAGCGCCACCCGAAATCCAACATCTCCGTTGGCCAGGTGCTCGATCAATGGCTCGACGTCGCAACCCTCGCCGAGACGACACGTGATCGCTACCTCGATCTGATCCGGCTCTACATCCGGCCGACATTCGGTGACATCCCGGCGGCGAAGCTCGACGCCGAACTGCTGGAGCGGTACTACGCCCGATTGCAGCGCTGCCGCGAGCTGTGCAGCGGTCAAGTTCGACGGGGTCATACGTGCCGGCCTCTGGCCAGTGCCACAGTGCGACAGATCCACCAGATCATCCGCACCGCGCTCGAACGCGCTGTTCGCTGGCAGCACCTGGGCGTCAACAAGGCAACCTTCGCCGAGGCGCCCTCGCCGAGCCGTCCCAACCCAGATCCGCCGAGCGCCGAGGAGGCATCACGGATCCTCAACGCCGCGTGGGCTGATCCTGACTGGGGAATGCTGCTGTGGTTGACCATGATCACCGGCCGGCGGCGCGGGGAGGTGAGCGCGCTGCGGTGGAGGTGCATCGACTTCGAGCGTTGTCAGCTAATCATCGCGAAGAGCCATGTCCGGGTCCGCGGCGGCGTCATCGAGAAGGACACGAAGAGCGGCTCGCAGCCTCGGGTGGCGCTCGATCCGCACACGCTGAGCCTGTTGGCCGAACACCGCGAGCGAGTCGTCTCACGCTGCGATGCGTTGGGAATTGTGCTGTCGGATGACGCGTATGTCTTCTCGCTGTCACCGGACGGCTCGACGTTCTACAAGCCGAGTTCGATCAGTCAGCGGTACCGCAGGCTTGCCAAGGCGCAGAACCTGCGCAGCACCCGGTTCCACGCACTGCGGCACTACTCGGCGACTGAGCTGATAGCCGCCGGCGTCGACGTGCGCACCGTTGCCGGCCGACTTGGCCACAGCGGCGGAGGGTCGACGACGCTCCGCGTCTACGCCGACTGGGTCAGCGCCGCCGACCGGCAAGCTGCCGCCACAATGGCCAACATCATCCCGCGCCCGGTCGTCAACGCTGCCGGTCCGCGCGGCCCATACGAAACGATCGCCGCCGAGCTGCGCGAGCAGATCGAGAGTGGCGTCCTCGCTGCAGGCGACCACTTGCCCACGGTTCTTGATCTCGCCGAGACGTACAACGTCTCCGCGGGCACCGTCAACCGGGCCATGGCGCTGTTGCGTAGCGCCGGGTTGATCGACGTCTCCCGGGGGCGGCGCGCGGTCGTAGCGACGTGACCCGTCGGACAGGTTCTGTGGTCGTTTCACATCGTGATCGGGGCAGCCGCCACGGACGCGGCATGGCGCGACCCGACGGTGCGAGCTAGCGCAAAGGCGTCGGCGAGTTCGAGCGTCACTGTTGAAGGGTGCATGTGGAACGCTTCGGCGAGCCAGCCGATCTGACGCGCCGCCTGGTCGGGTGGGTAGGTCGCGACGTGGCCGGCGACGCTGCGCAGTGCGCGGAGGCGGCCCTCGGGCCATTGCATCGCATCGCCCTGGCGCGCGATGGCGTTCTCGACCTGCAGGCTCAGTAGCGGCAGTCCGTTGCCGGCGTGGAAGGTGTCGAGCGTGGCGTCGGGTCGGGCGAGGTAGTCCGCGGGATCGGAGCCGTTGGCCAGCAGTGCGATACGGATGTCGAGGCCGGCGTTTCGCAGGCGTTCGCCGGCGTTGAGTGCGGCGGCACGTCCGGCCGCGTCGCCGTCCATCGCTACTAGCACCGATGATTCGCGCTGGGTGGCGACATCGGCGACCCGCTGCGCCTGCGCGGTGGTGAACGCGGTGCCGGAAGACGCGACTGGCAGGAGCCCGCCTGACGCCTCGGTTGCCTGTCGGGCCGCGATGGCGAGGACGTCGAGTGGTCCTTCGACGATCACCGGCTGGCTTGCGGTCGAGAGATTGAGGCCCTCGTGCAGGCCGTACAGGAGTCTGCCCTTGTCGAACAGCGCGTGCTGGTGGGTGTTGAAGTACTTCGGAGTGTTCGGGTTGCCGGACAGATCGCGGGCGATGAATCCTGCGACGGTGCCGTCGAGGTCCCGGAGCCCGAAGATGACCCGTTCTCGGAAGGCGTCGATGAGGGCCCCTCGGCTGGATCGGCGGGCCACGCCGGCGTCCAGCAGCGCCTGTCCGGAAAAGCTGCCGTGCAGCCGGTCCACGAGCCGGGTCCATCCGGGTGGCGCGTAGCCGAGCACCCACTCCGATCCCAGCCCTGTTGCGTCAATGCCGCGCTGTTTGAGGTAGCTGAGTGCGGCGGCGCGGCGCGGCGGCTCGGTGAAGATCGCTGCGGCGGCTGCCGTTACCTCGCGCAGTGCTTGCGGGTCGTCGCGGTCGGCATCGCTTCTGACGGCGCTCTGCATCGCCCGCGCGCCTGTCACAGGCCGAGCTGTGGCGCGTCGGCGGTCAGCGGCGCGTGGGTAGCGAGGACGTTGAGCTCGGGTACGCGCGCGGCCGCGACCCTGGTGTGGCCTCGGTTGACGCTGGTGGCAAGCGCGGTGAGGTCGTGCTGTCTGGCCAGTTCGTCGACGCAGCGCAGGTCGGCGAGAGCCGAGTCCAGGTCGACGCCGGCGACGCGGCCGATCCATCCGTTGTCGTCGGTGATCCGATAGCGGATGAGGATTGGTGCCACGTCAGGGTTGGCGGCCTTCGCGGAATCGACGAGGATCTCTTCGGCCGAGACGCGGGCCGAGCGCTGCACTACGACGGCGTGTGCCGCGTCGACGCGTACCGGGCCATCGAGCCCCGTCGCGGTGAAGTCGCGGTAGGCGGCGAGTTCGCGATCGACGCAGTGCAGCAGCAGGGCACGCGCCTGCTCGAGCGCCACGGGCTGCTCGCCCAGCGCCGCGAGCGCGACGTAGGCGTCCGGTGCGGAGGTGCAGGCAGTCAGCTCGCGCCACGCAGCCTGGACAGCCGCTGGGGTCGTGTGCGCGGCGAGCACCAGGTACCGCTCGCTCTTCCCGTCGTAGGCGTAGAGGAAGCCGTCGTCCCGGTCGGCGTGTGGGGCGTAGGACACGCGCACCGCGCGGTTCTCGCCCCACTGCATCCCGTAGTCGGTCTCGGGCCCGGCTGGCGTGAAGCCGAGATCTCGCATCCGGTCCGCGGGCATCCAGAGCGGTAGGGACGTTGTGACAGTGGACATGGGGCACCTCCGGTCGGCAGTTCGGTCGACCAGACGGGCCAGGCGTCGGGGAAGCCGCGTGCGGCGCGGTGACCTGCTAGCGCAGCCGTGATCGCTGCCGTGTACCCGCGGTCATGACCGACTGGAGCAAGGACATCGCGCGTCTCGCGCTGATCGCCGACGACCTCAGTCGCATTCGGCAGCGGACCTGCGAGCCGAACAACAGCAGCAACCCGCGCTATCACGCGTTGTCGAGCGCGGTGTCCGGCGTCGACAAGGCCCTCGCCAGCTTGCGGGCCGAAGACGCGTAGTCCTTCGGGCTACCACTCTGGTGGCCCGCGCGCGGTCATACCTCGGGCGCGCGATCGCGATTCATACTGGCAAACGCGACTGCCTGCTGGGCGCGGGCGAGTGCAGCTGCAAGGCGCTGGGCGTGCGCGCCCTACCATCATGTTCGAGTGCGTGGGCTGCCGTGCCGATGGCGCCGAGGGGGTCCCCGGCGAAGTCGCCATCGTCGACCGCGACGAGGTCGAATTGCAGCTGTCGCTGGAGGAACGCCGAGACCTGCTCGAGTAGCTGCGGGAGCCGCCTCGCCAATTCGGCCAGTGCGCCGATCACATCGAATGCGTCGGTCGGGTGCACCAGACCCGGGCACCCGTCGGCCGGCAGGGTGGCGAGATTGAGCGCGCGGATCGTCTGACTCGCATCATCCGCCAGCGCTCGCGCGTCCTCCGGCGTCATCGGGTACGAACCATCGCGCAGCTCTCCTCGGTTGATGTGTTCCTAACCTGACGGGCTACGCGTCGGGGAACCGAGTCAGCTGTCGGGGACCGGGGCTCGATGGGCTGCGGCAGGGCGGCGGGCGGCATCCTGATCGACGAACTCCACCCAGCCGTCCGGAACGACATCGACGGGCTGCATTGGGGCGTCGTGTCCACGTCCGGCCACGGCGCAGGTCAACCGTTTGATCCAGATCTCCATACGCACTTCCATGTCGCGCAGGGCGCGCTGCCACTCGACCGCGGCGGTGGCCGGCGCGAGTGGGTAGAAGCAGCCGCGCTCGAAGTCGTGCAGCGCCGCTAAGACCTCGACGAGGTCGTTGTGTCGCCACCAGCAGTCGGGAATGCGGGTCAGATTTGGGTATCGCGTCCGCAACTGGTCGACCCAGCAGCGCACGTCATTCCACTCCTTGTGAGCTTCATCCGGTCG
>JAOPVG010000522.1 GCA_025966255.1 Jatrophihabitans sp. | reverse complement strand
AGCCGCCGGAAGATGTAGTCCAGCATCGACTGCGCCATCCGGATGTCCGGGTCGTCGGTGAGGCCGGCCGGCTCGAAGCGCATGTTCGTGAACTTCTGGACATACGTCTCGAGCGGCACGCCGTACTGCAGCGCGATCGAGATCGCGATCGAGAAGGCGTCCATCACGCCGGCCAGCGTCGAGCCCTGCTTGCCGAGCTTGAGGAACACCTCGCCCAGACCGTCGTCGGGGTAGGAGCCGGCCGTCATGTAACCCTCGGCGCCGCCCACGGTGAACGACGTGGTGCGCGACGGACGCGACTTCGGCAGCCGGGTACGGGTCGGGCGGTACTCGACGACCTTCTCGACCTTGGTCGCCTTCTCGCCGGTCGACTGCTTGCCGGCCGAGAGCGGCTGACCGACCTTGCAGTTGTCCCGGTACACGGCCAGCGCTTTCAAGCCGAGCTTCCAGCCCTGGAAGTAGACGTCCTCGATGTCCTCGACGGTCGCCGTCTCGGGCAGGTTGACGGTCTTGGAAATCGCTCCGGACAGGAACGGCTGGACTGCGGCCATCATCCGGACGTGACCCATCGGCCGGATCGCCCGAGCGCCCATCGCGCAGTCGAAGACCTCGTAGTGCTCCGGCCGCAGGCCCGGCGCGTCGATGACGTGACCGTGCTCGGCGATGAACTCGACGATCGCCTCGACCTGCTCCTCCTGGTAGCCCAGGATGCGCAGCGCCCGCGGAACCGTCTGGTTGACGATCTGCATCGAGCCGCCGCCGACCAGCTTCTTGAACTTGACGAGCGCGAGGTCAGGCTCGACACCAGTGGTGTCGCAGTCCATCATCAGCCCGATCGTGCCAGTGGGGGCCAGCACCGAGGCCTGCGCATTGCGCCAGCCGTTCTTCTCGCCGATCTTGTTGCCGCGGGCCCACTCCTCGGTGGCCACCGCGGTAATGACGCGGTCGTTGTTGTGGAACGTACGCACCGCGTCGTTGGCGGCGGCGTGCTTGCGCATGACCCGGGCGTGCGCGGACGCGTTGCGGGCGTATCCCTCGTAGGGACCGACGATGCCGGCCAACTCGGCCGAGCGGCGGTAGGCGACACCCGTCATGAGCGACGTGATCGCCCCGGCCATCGCGCGACCGCCGTCGGAGTCGTAGGCAAGACCGGTGGCCATGAGCAGCGCACCGAGGTTCGCGTAGCCGATACCGAGCTGACGGTAGGCGCGGGTGTTCACGCCGATCGCCTCCGTCGGGAAGTCGGCGAAGCAGATGGAGATGTCCATCGCGGTGATGATGAGCTCGACCGCCTTGACGAACCGATCGGCCGCGAACGTGTTGTCGTCCTGCAGGAACGTCATCAGGTTCAGCGACGCCAAGTTGCAGGACGTGTTGTCCAGGCTCATGTACTCCGAGCACGGGTTGGACGCGGTGATGCGACCAGTCTCGGGGTTGGTGTGCCAGTCGTTGATCGTGTCGTCGTACTGGATGCCGGGATCGGCGCACTCCCACGCCGCCTGCGCGACCTCACGGAACAGGCCCTTTGCGTCCACCCGCTCGATGACCTCGTGGGTGCTGCGCGCGCGCAGACCGAAGTCCGTGCCGTCGTCGACCGCGCGCATGAACTCGTCGCTGACCCGCACCGAGTTGTTGGCGTTCTGGTACTGCACCGACGTGATGTCCGAACCGCCGAGGTCCATGTCGAAGCCGGCGTCGCGCAGCACGCGGATCTTGTTCTCCTCGCGCGCCTTCGTGGTCACGAACTCGGAGATGTCGGGGTGGTCGATGTCGAGCACGACCATCTTCGCCGCTCGTCGCGTCGCGCCGCCGGACTTGATCGTGCCGGCCGAGGCATCGGCCCCGCGCATGAACGAGACCGGGCCGGATGCCGTGCCGCCCGAGGACAGCAGTTCCTTCGACGACCGGATCCGGGACAGGTTCAGTCCCGCGCCGGAGCCGCCCTTGAAGATAAGGCCCTCTTCGCGGTACCAGTTCAGGATCGAGTCCATCGTGTCGTCGACGGCCAGGATGAAGCACGCGCTCACCTGCTGCGGGGAGGTCGTGCCGACGTTGAACCAGACCGGAGAGTTGAAGCTGAACACCTGGTGCAGCAGCATCCAGGTGAGCTCGTGCTCGAAGATCTCGGCGTCGCCCGGCGAGGCGAAGTAGCCGTGCTGCTCCCCCGCCGCCCGGTAGGTGAGCACGACGCGGTCGATGAGCTGGCGCAGGGACCACTCCCGCACGTCGGTACCGACCGCCCCGCGGAAGTACTTCGTGGTGACGATGTTCGCCGCGTTGACCGACCAGAAGTCCGGGAACTCCACCCCACGCTGCTCGAAGTTGATCGAGCCGTCCCGCCAGTTGGTCATGACGATGTCACGGCGTTCCCAGGTCACCTCGGCGTACGGGTGCACGCCCGGCGTGGTGTAGATGCGCTCGACCTGCAGACCGTCTGCGGGGTAGACCGGCGCAGGTGAGGTTTCGGTGGCGCTATGGGCGCCTGCATGCGCAGCGGCGTCCGGCGCGTCGTGGGCGTGGGTCGACTCGGCTGAGCGGGTCACATCGGCCTCGGTCATGGGCGGTGTCCTTCCTGGTACAGGCTTGGTGCGGGGGCGGGCGGCTACGGCTGGCTGGGCAGGTGGCGGGCGATGATGCCGGCGCTCAGGGCGCTTGGGCGCGGTGTTCGGCTCGGAGTTCGACGATCGCCTTCTCGAAGTCATCGGCGGAGGTGAAGGCCTGGTAGACGCTGGCGAAGCGCAGATAGGCCACCTCGTCGAGAGCGCGAAGCGGGCCGAGGATCGCTAGGCCGACCTCGTCGCTGGGCACCTCCGCGACGCCGTTGGCGCGGATCGCCTCCTCGACGGTCTGGGCGAGCAGGGCGAGCGCGTCTTCGTCGACCGGGCGTCCCTGGCAGGCCCGACGGACGCCGTTGACGACCTTCGTCCGGCTGAAGGGCTCGGTGACGCCACTGCGCTTGATCACCGCGAGCGTGGCCTCCTCGACGGTGGTGAAGCGGCGACTGCACTCGAGGCAGGACCGGCGCCGGCGGATGACCTGGCCTTCGTCCTGCTCGCGGGAGTCGACGACACGCGAATCGGGATGCCGGCAGTACGGACAGCGCATCGATCCGATCCCTTCTCGCGTCCCGATCGACGCTGTCCGCTACCGCGGCCAACCGGCGATCTGTGGATGAACCTGTCGACAACCTGGGGATCAGGATGTGGATGAACCCATCCTTCTGTGGACGGTGAACCCCAACTTGTGGACAAAGCACAACGTTGTAACTACTACATGTAGGGGTGAACGCTAGATCGGCGAACGATGTTCCGCAAGGGCAACTCGCGGCGCGTCGTGGAATAGGTCAGGCGATTTTCGCCGCCCCGGCCCCACGCCTGACTGTGACGCCTGGGGCCCATGTGGCAGTTGGCTCTACAACCTCGCCGGTGGTTCGCTCGGCGATCTTGTTGCGGCTTCGACCGTCGACGGCCACCGCCACCCGGGTGGGCGGAACTAGTGGACGCGCAACTGCTGACCCGGAACCAGTCCGACGCCACCGAGGTGGTTGAGCCGCTGCAGCGTGGTCACCTCGGCCCGCGGATCGGTCTGCGGCGCCACCCGCTGGGCGATCGACCAGAGCGTGTCGCCCGACTCGACGGTCACCACGGCCGGACCGGTTGCCGGCGCCGCACTCGGACTCGGAGCAACCAGGGCGGCGACCCAGACCAGGGCCGCGCCGAGGGCCGCCACGGCGAGCGCTACGACGAACATTCCCCGGCGGGTCAGCCGGACCGGAGCAGACACCGAGCGCTCGCTCGGGGGCCGCAGCACCGTGACCGTGGCCAGCGGACCCGGCCGGGCAGCCGTCCGGTCCGGGATCGGGAGGTCCGGGCAGGCGCTGCCGAGGACCAAACCCGGGATCGAGACGGTGGGAGCGAACTCCGTGGCGACCGACATGAGAACTCCTCCTAGGCTGAGACGCTCGAACAGACGTTCGACCCGCGCATCGAACAAGAATTCGATACCATGTCGAACAGGCATTCGATTGAACGCCTGATCGAATGTCTACCAGGGGGGTCTGACAAAAACCACCCGGACCGGCGTGTCGTTCGAACAGATGTTTGAGTTCGCGCCGCGTCCGGGCTACCGTGCGAACTGCAGGCGAATGCGGGATCAGCTCACCGAGAACCTCGCCGAGGTTCCGGTGACCTCCCGGCTTTCCTCGGCCGCATATCCGAACTTTCGACAGCTGGAGGCCAGCAGTGGCGCAGGAAAAGGCGGGTCAGAACGACACGAAGGCACGCGGCAGCCGGGCCGGCGCAACGCGGGCCGCGGCCCCGTCTCGACCCGCCCGGAAGGCCAAGCCCAAGGGCGCAGACACCGACCTCGACACCGCCGCGAAGACCCCGGCGGCACGACGGCCGGGCCGGCCCAAGGTCACCGAACTACCCGACCCGGTCACCGGCCTCACCCGCCGCCAGCAGGCAATCCTCGACGTCATCCGCGACTCCGTGGAACGCCGCGGCTACCCGCCGAGCATCCGCGAGATCTGCGAATCGGCCGGCCTGGCTTCCACCTCCAGCGTCGCGCATCAGCTGTCCATGCTCGAGCGCAAGGGCTTCCTGCGGCGTGACCCGAATCGTCCCCGCGCCGTCGACGTACGCGACGGCGGGCCGGCGTCCCCCAAGCCCAAGGCGGCGCGGCGCGCGGTCGCCGTCCGCGACGACGCGCCCCGCGGCGAGGCGCCGGTCTTCGTACCGGTCGTCGGCCGGATCGCCGCCGGCGGACCCATCCTCGCCGAGCAGATGATCGAGGACGTCTTCCCACTGCCCAAGGCGCTCGTGGGCGACGGCACCCTGTTCCTGCTCAAGGTCGTCGGCGATTCGATGGTCGACGCGGCGATCGCCGACGGCGACTGGGTGGTCGTGCGTCAGCAGCCCACGGCCGACAACGGCGAGATCGTCGCCGCCATGATCGACGGCGAGGCCACCGTCAAGACCCTGCAACGTCGCGACGGCGGGATCTGGCTCATGCCGCACAACCCGGCCTACTCCCCGATCCCCGGCGAGGAAGCCACAATTCTCGGCCGGGTCGTCTCCGTCCTGCGCAAGGTCTGATCCGCACCACCCCCGGCCGAGGCCGGACCGCGCACGCGGTTCAGGCCTCGTGTCCGGCGCGCGCCGTCTGCACGAGCACGGAGCCGAGCTTGCGGTGCACCAGGCGGCCCCGACCCTGCGGTAGGGGCTCCATCTTGACCGAGCCGAGCACGGCGCCCTCGTCCTTGCTCCCCGACATCAGCAGGCCGGGCGTACCCATGTCGCGCAGGTTGCGCATGACCGACTCGAACATCCCCTGGCCCGCGCCACCCGCCGAGCGACTGAGCACGACGTGCAGGCCGATGTCGCGGGCCTGCGGCAGGAATTCCAACAGCGCGTGCATCGGATTGCCTTGGCTGGACGCGACGAGGTCGTAGTCGTCGATGAGCAGGATCAGGCGCGGCCCGTTCCATCGCGGCACCTCGCCGGCGCCCGTGTCGACCTGGATGCCGGATAGCCGGTCCCGCAGCGCAGCCACGATGTTTCCGACGACCTCCGGTGCGCCGACCGAGTTCATCACGTACCCGATCTGGTGCGGCGTCGTGATCGCCCCGAGCAGCCCGCGCCGGTAGTCGAAGGTGATGACCTTCGCTTCGTCCGGAGTCCACCGCTCGGTGATGCCGCGAGCGATGGTGCGCAGCAAGTTGGACTTGCCGGATTCGACATCGCCCACGACCAGGAAGTGTGGCTCGGCGTCCAGATCGAGGGCGACCGGGGACAGCGTGTCCTCGTCGACTCCGATGGGCAGCGATGCGCCCGTCCACTGCACCCGCGGGAGGTCCTCGTAGCGAAGCTCGCGGGGCAGCAGCCGCACCGGCGGCGCTGTCGGGCCCGACCAGGCGTCGCGGATGCGCGACACCATGTCGCCGACGCCGTCCACCAGGTCGTCGACCGAGTGCGCGCCATCGATGCGCGGCAGGGCGGAGAGGAAGTGCAGCTTGTGCGGGCTCAGCCCGCGCCCAGCGCTGCCTTCGGGGACGTCATTGGCGACCCGGCGGTCGAATTCGGACTCGGACGGGTCACCCAGGCGCAGTTCGAGCCGGTTACTGATCAGGTCGCGCAGGGCCGGCCGCATCTCCATCCAGCGCTGGATGGAGAGGATGACGTGCACGCCGTAGCCCAGACCACGAGCGGCGATCTGGGTCAGCGCCGTCTCCATCGCTTCGTAGTCCTGGCGGACTGTGCCCCATCCGTCGATGACGATGAACAGGTCACCGAAGCCGTCGCGGGGCACCGTGCCGTTCGCAACCATGCGCCGGTAGGAGGCCATCGAGTCGATCCGGTACCGGGTGAACTTCTCCTCACGGGCGGCAAGCAGCGCGTTGACCTCGGCGATCGTGCGCCGCAGCCGTTCGGGCTCGAGACGGGTGGCGACCGACCCGACGTGGGGAAGGTCGGCGAGCCCGGTGAGCGTTCCACCGCCGAAGTCGAGGCAGTAGAACTGCGCTTGCTCCGGGGTGTGCGTCAGTGCCATCGCGCTGATCAGGGTGCGCAGCACCGTGCTCTTACCGCTCTGCGGCCGGCCCACCACGACGAAGTGCGAGCTGGCGAGGTTGATCCAGTGTGGGTCGCGCCGCTGATCGAAAGGCCGGTCGATGAGACCGATCGGCGCCGTGAGCGTGGGGGCGGCGTCCCACTCGACCGGACGCAGGCCCAGTTCGGTGTCCTTCAGCGGAGGCAGCAACTCGTCGAGGGAGGGAGGAGTATCCAGGGGCGGCAGCCACACCTTGCGGGCCGGCAATCCGGCACCGTCGAGGCGGCTCACGAGGATGTCCAGCATGGTTTCACTCGGCCCGGTCGGGGCCGGCTCGGGCGTGACGTCAGGTTCGGGGTCGACGTCCTCGCGCGGAGCGAGAAAGCCGACCTGGTAGGGCAGCACCTGGTGGCGCGCGGAGTCGCCGCGGTCGGGGCCGGCATTGGCCGTCTTCGTGTACGGACCGGATACGTAGGCGGCCTTGAACCGCACCAGGCCTTCCGTGGCTTCCTTCAGGTAGCCGTTGCCGGGTGCGCTGGGCAGCTCGTAGGCGTCTGGCACGCCGAGGACGACGCGGCTCTCCATCGAGGAGAACGTGCGCAGACCGACGCGATAGGACAGGTG